>CAJXRU010000018.1 GCA_913060565.1 uncultured Gammaproteobacteria bacterium
GATCTACACTATCCTCTTCGTCGGCAGCGTCAGATGTGTATAAGAGACAGCGTTAAAAGAGTCCAAACTAACCAATGCTAGTTTATCTAAACTGAAGACTCTGCCCATAGGCACTCAAATTGACACTGCCAATGATAATTTTGTCACTCAACATGGATTTAATAACATAAGTCGCGTGTCACATGTTAGACAAACAATTGGCATGTTAAAAATTGGACGAGTAAAACTGGTTATAGCATCGGAACTTCAGGTCAAACGAGCAGCACAGGAGTCAGGATTAGACTTCAATGAATTAGAAAAAATTAACTATGCTTTTTCTTCTGTTCCATCAATTGCAGTCAGTTTGAGTACGCCACCAGCCACCGTCGAAAAATTAAGAAATGCCTATAAAAAACTGGCGCAGGAAAACGACCTGTGCCAGTTAATAGATTACGGTGATTTAACTTGCCTTAAAGAAATGGTTAAGGCTCAACCTTAGGTACTTTCAAATACTTTTGCTTGTTAAGTAGTTTGATTTTATCCGTATCAATCTGATAATAATTTAACAAAGCTGTTGCCTGTACTTTATCAATCAACTCTTCTTTATACATTTGCTTAAATACCGCATAACTTCTGCCCTGTGCAATGACGCGTGCGGCAGGCCCCATTTCATCGATACTCATTGATTGGGAAAGGTCTTCTAGCGTAGGTGCTAAGCGGAAAAAGTTTAGTTTGTATCTAGCCGCGATCTCGGCGCTTAACGCTTTCGCTTTCATTGGCATCAAACGATCAAGCACAGGTACCGCTGAGGTGATTTCGGCGAGTTTATGACTGACTTCTGACGCACCTGACTCAGCAGCATCACGACTAAGTTCACGTCGCGTTTCATAAAAACATTCATCCACAATATGAAGCAACATCGCCGCTCCCATTTCATGAAATAACGCCAGCATATAAACTTCATCAGGGTCTAATCCGTCTTCTAAAGATGCCAAAGCACTTGCTGCTTGAGCAGTGATTTGTACATGATTCCAGATTTTACGCGACGTTTGATGAAATTTGGCACCAGCATCTTTTAATGATTCATGGACAATCAGATACGGTAAAAAAACACGGATTTTTTCAATACCTAAAAAGCCTAAACACAACTCTGCATCTTTAGGCTCTAATGGTTTATCATCTGATTTTTTTACCAAACCAAAGCGGTTCATTACGCCCACCAAGTTTTGAACAAGACCAGCATGCTTCAACGCTAATGGTTTAATGCGTGAAATAGACGCTGCTTTCGTATTGACGATATTCACGGCATCCATTAAATATGGCGAAATAGAAAAGCGGTGATAGGTCTCATCATCAATAGCCATGAGGCGATTTTCAACACGCGACTCAACATCTTGGAATAGCTGAGCTTTCAACGCATTAAATAACTCTTTGTTCTCTTGTTTTGTTGCTTGTCTGGCTAACGCAGGGGCTAGCTCAACATCGAGTAAAATACGGTTGTCTGGGATTTCACTATCAAAATCGTCAGCTTGCGGCAGCAACGATGCTTTACTAACTAGGTAACGGTAGAAGTTTGTTTCTGTTTCAATTACACCCGCTGATTTTAATCCACTCTTGGCATCGCCATCAGCCGCAGGGCGCCGCGATTTTTGCTCGGCGCTTTGGATTGATTTGTCTTCTTTCGATAACCAGCTTTTTAATCGACTCACAATAAACCTTACTAACTCTATAAAATTTGGGCACCGATACAGTGCCACTTAATTATCTATTTCTTTAAATTTTGTTCAAACAACTTAAAGATACGACGATACTCATCTAACCAACTTGATGGCTGTCTAAAGCCATGAGGTTCAACAGGGTAAATCGCCGTTTCAAAATTTTCTTTTTCTAGCTCAATCAAACGCTGAACCAAGCGAACACTATCTTGGAAGAATACATTATCATCTAACACACCAGACATAATCAATAATGGCTTATTTAGATTTTGTGCATATTCAATTGGTGAGCTTTTGCGGTACGCAATATCATCATCATTCGGACGGTTTAAAATGTTTGACGTGTAACCATCATTATAATGTGCCCAATCTGTTACTGGGCGCAATGCCGCACCAGCTTGGAACAATTCAGGTTTAGTGAACAATGCCATAAAAGTCATAAATCCACCGTACGAACCACCATAAGTACCTACGCGGTTTTTATCAACCTGCAAGTACTTACTCATGTAATCGACCCCATCTTCCAAATCTTGAATTTCTGGTGTGCCCATTTGACGATAAATAGCTGTACGCCAGTCACGTCCGTACCCTTTAGAAGCACGGTAATCCATATCCATCACGACATAACCTTGTTGTGCTAGTAAGTTATGGAACATGAATTCGCGGAAGTACCCTGAGAAACCGTAATGTGAATTTTGTAAATATCCCGCACCATGATTAAAGATTACCGCTGGGTAAGATTCTGCTTTTTTACTATCAAAACCTTGCGGTAAATAGACTTTTGCGTAAACAGGCTGCTCACCATGGCTCGATGGGACAGCAACAATTTTAGGTGCCTGCCAATCGTAACTCGCAAATTCTTCGCTCACGGTATCAGTTAAACGCTTAACATCACCTTGCCCATCGCTTGAAGCAACATAGAGATCATTGTGACGTAACAACGACGAATGCGTTAATAGTAATTTGTCTTCTTTTGGACTTAATTTGTAATCCGTCATTCCACCCAGTTTTGTGAGCTGAATAGATTGCTTGGTTGATAGGTCAGTACGATAGATTTCGTATTTTCCAGGATGCGCTTTATTGGCTTTGTAGAAAATTGTCTTGCCGTCATCACTTAAGGTTACGCTACTCACTTCGTATTTACCTTTCGTAACTTGATTGACCTTACCCGCTAAACTGACGGTGTATGCTTGCGAATAACCACTCTCTTCTGATAAAAAGTAAAGGCTTGTATTGTCATTCAACCAACCAAATTCATTAAACGTGTAGTTTACCCATGCGTCGTCATGTAAACGATGCAAAGTTCTTAATTTGTTGTTGGCAAAATCATAACTTGTTAACCAACGATCTTTATTATCATTAGCTTCTAACATGATGGCTAAGGCGCTACCATCGTCATTCCACGAAATAGCACTTTGACGCCATGTCCAATCCGGCAATAACGTAATATTACGCGCTGATTTTTTGCTTTCGTATGTTTTACCGTTTTTAGCGAAATTCTCAGTTTTAACGCTAGCTAACACATCGTCATCAAAACCCGGTAGCTGTGAAAAATCTAAAGTCTGTTGTTTACGATTAGCAATATCAATGTAAACCAAGCTGTGAGCGTTTGGTTTTGCCTCTGCAACACGTGCTCTTGCATCGACAGCTTCAACATAACCTTCACTACCAAGATAGTTAGGCATGATATCGTGCTTGGCACGCCATGATACGCTCTTGTCTTTGGTGGCCACTAATAACTTATCACCACTTGGGCTCAAGCTCATTTCAACTAAACGATGCTTAGGATCTAAATAAAATGGCGCTATAGCGACGGTTTTATTTTGTGCCTTAAGGTCTTGTTTATTTTTATATCGAACCGCTTTGTTATGTTGTTCAAGGGCAACATATTTAATTAAACGGTGCTGCTGAGCACCAATATAAGTTGTCGGTGTTTTTGGCGCCTTAGGTGCCTTAGCAAATTTAATCTCAGCTAATAGTTGTGTACCTTGATGCGCTAAATCCATCGCATAAAAAGCATTACCTTGTTTGAAAGCTAGTCGACCATCAGTTAGGAATTGCAATTGTGAACGACGCATCGAATCACGCGTTAGCTGTTTAATGACACCTGACTGTAATTCTTTAATGAAAAGATTACCTTGGTACACAAACGCTTTTTTTGATTTATCAGAGTTAATGACACCACTCGTTTGAGCAGATAAATGTGCATCTGCTAGCGTTAACTTAGTTGCAGTGCCATCTATAGCCTGCACAAAAACATCGTATAATGGAGAGTCGGCTTGTTTTAACGAATAAAAAATAGAATTGTCATCACGCCAGTTTGCTCTTGATGGTGCGATTCCCATCCATGACGGATCCGCCATGATTTGTTTCATTGTTAACGCATCACCCGACAATAATGGTTGAGCGGCTTGAATAACCTCAACTGGTTGATTAACGACTGGCGCAGAAACTTTAGTAGCTGTTGTTGTACAGGCAGTTGCACCTAACGCAAGGGATGCAATGAGCAAATTTTTCATGAAGATTCCTATTTATAATTGTTATATCAACGCCTTGCAGAATTTCAGAGTAATCACTCCATAAAGGCGTCTGCTAACCGTTGATTTTTATCATAATAAAAATGTTAGCAAGGCGCCTCAATTGTAAGGAGATTCATGAAGAATTGCTAGCTGTGATTGAGTTTACGATATGAGCTAGGAGAACACCCCATATGCTTTTTAAAGGCAAAAATAAATGCAGAACTCGATTCGTACCCCAGCCTCGACGCGATATCTCCAACCGGGTGCTCTTGCGCTAATAGATCTAATGACTGAATAATCCTAAATTTTTGTTTCCACTGGCTAAATCCCAGTCCAAAATACTGATTAAATAATCGGTTTAATGTTCTGCTAGACGCGCCTACTTCCATTGCCCATTGCTCTAATGTTTTCTTATTGCTTGGATCGCCGCTCAATGCTTCAACGATTGGCGACAGCCTTTTGTCGTTAATCGATGGCATAAACAGCCCAGTATTAGGCGCTGATTTAAGCAAATCAATTAACACATCAAACAACCGTTGTCGCTCAGCTGTCATTTCATAATCAAATGGCCATTCACACATCACTAGAATGAGTTCTCGCAACAATGGCTCAACATTGAAGGTGTAAACCTTGGTGCCTAAAACATCACAAAGTGCAGAATCTATATGCAAGTTCCTAAAACTTGCACCATATCGACTAGAGACTTGATGCTCGACACCTGATGGCAACCACAATGCCTGCCCCGGCGGAATAATATAACGCCCATCATCAGCAATGACCTGCATTACACCTTGCGATGCATACACTAACTGTCCCCAGGTATGGCTATGTTTGACCACTTGAACCATAGGATCCATATCACGCCGTACAGGCATAATAGGATGTGTTAATTCACGGTGTTTTGAACGCTGAGTAAGCACCCAGCCTTTCATTGTCTGTTTTTCTATATTATCTGTCATAATTGCGACTACTAGTCATCTTTTGGATATCTTATAATCAATTACCGTTGTTTTTCCACAGATATTATTCATGAAATCATTCATTCCAAAACATTGGCAGACACCTTTTGTCTATCTAGCACTCGCAACAATTACCATGTCAGTCACCTTTTCTGCATGGTTAGCCATGCTCAACAACTTTTCCATTGAAAGCGCCAACTTTACAGGCGCTGAAATTGGTATGTTGCAATCTTTACGTGAGATCCCAGGTTTTCTTGCGTTTACTGCGGTGTTTGTGCTGTTAGTACTCAAGGAACAAACTTTTGCTGTCGTGTCATTAGCGCTGTTGTCGATTGGTGTCACGATTACCGGATTATTCCCTACCGTTTACGGTTTATATGCCACCACAATTCTCATGTCGATTGGATTTCATTATTACGAAACCATTAACCAATCCCTTAGCCTGCAATGGTTTTCTCATGAAGAAGCCGCAGAAAAGCTGGGGCTATTACTGTCAATAAAGTCTGCATCAGCGTTGGTCGCTTACGGCGCTGTTTGGGTTGCCTTTAGCTTGTTAGATGCACAGTATATGTGGGTTTACATAGCGCTTGGCGGCGCAGGTATTGTACTAACCGTTATTTTATTTCTTGCGATGCCGGAGTTTAACCACGGCGAAACTCAACATAAAAAACTCATTTTAAAGAAACGCTACAGTCTTTATTACTTATTAACGTTTTTGTCTGGCGCGCGCCGTCAAATCTTTGTGGTGTTCGCTGGGTTCTTGATGGTAGAAAAGTTTGGCTATTCAGTCGCTGAAGTCACGGCTCTGTATATTTTAAATCACGTCATTAACTTCTTTTTAGCGCCCAAAATCGGCAAGTGGATCGGCCGTGTCGGTGAGCATAAAGCGCTCACTTTAGAATATATTGGTTTAATCATTGTATTCACGGGGTACGCGCTGGTTGAATCAAGCACGATCGCTGCGGGATTATATGTTATTGATCATCTATTTTTTGCAATGGCGATCGCGTTAAAGACCTACTTTAAGAAGATAGCCGACCCTAAAGATTTAGCAGGAAGTGCGGGTGTGAGCTTCAGCATTAACCACATTGCAGCGGTATTTATTCCTGCACTCTTTGGGTTAATTTGGCTGATTGATAACTCATTAGTATTTTATGCTGGCGCCGCATTAGCAGCATGCTCACTCATTGCTAGCCAGTGGGTACCAAGACCAGATCAAATGCCACAGCATAAAGCGGCTTAAATAAGGGCTATAGAACATTAAATTGAATGGGAGAGCAGAGATGCTCTCTCATTTTTTATGGCACTTAATAGTGCTCTATAAAGTTACCCAGCAATGATAATCCTTGCTCAGTTAATATAGATTCTGGATGAAATTGTACACTTTCAATTGGCAGTGTTTTATGACGCATTGCCATAATTTCTTGACCGTTTTCACCTTCGACGGTGGCGGATATTTCAAAACATTCAGGTAAAGTCGTTGGTTCAACAACCAGCGAATGATAACGAGTGACGCGCAAAGGGTTAGGCAATTGCTCGAAAACACCTTTTTCGTCATGATCGATCATGGATGTTTTTCCGTGCATCACTTTATGCGCGAGCACAACATCGCCACCAAAAACTTGCGCTATCGCTTGATGTCCCAAACACACACCAAGAATTGGTAACTTTCCAGCAAAGTGTTTAATCGCTGTTAACGAGATTCCCGCATCATTAGGTGTGCATGGGCCTGGCGAAATGACCAAATACTTTGGTGCAATTTCTTCAATCTGTGACAAGCTTGTTTGATCATTTCTAACCACTTCAACGTGATGACCAAGTTGCTGAAAATATTGGACTATGTTGTAGGTAAAAGAATCATAGTTATCTATCACTAAAATCATGACTGGCTGTTACTTTCCGCTGCTCTAAATCGTTCGATGGCGAATACTACAACAGCCGCCGCGATACTGCACCCACAAAATCCCAACATCAGTGGCAATAGCGTGTTATCAAATAATGATCCAATGAACAACGCTATCGCGACAGCGGTAAGCGTTGAAACAGCGCCAACAACAGCCGCACCAAAGCCAGCTAAATGACCTAAAGGTTCCATCGCAAGAGAATTTAAATTACCAAATAAAATACCAACACTGGCAAAAGCAACAACGAAATACGCGGTAGTCCACGTCAGCGGTGGCATGTAATCTTGAGAAATTACGATCGGCATAAAAATAATTGATGCAGTGACTAAAACGACAAAGGCTCGTAGCACCATATACTGCATACCTTTACGTACAACAAATTTACCATTAAAAAAGGACGCAATACCGTACACTAACGCCATACCAGCAAAATAGACCGCAAAGTATTCGCCTAACTCATATTGATTACCAAAAATCTGCTGAGCGCTGGCCAAGTATGAAATGAAAGCGCCTGATAAAATACCTGCCGCCAAGGTATATGCCATCGCCACCGGAGTCGTTAGAACTTCACGGCATGTTGCCCACAACACACTTACTTTTAACTCTTTTCTATGCTCTGGTGCTAATGTTTCTGGCTGGCGCAGTGCAAACCAAATCAATGATAGAATGCCAAATGTTAGCATGACACCAAAGATCGCATGCCACTCTGCTACTAATAAAATGCCTTGTCCCATTAGCGGCGCAATCATCGGTACAAGAATGAAAAATACCATAATAAAAGACATCACCTGTGCCATGCGCGGCCCAGCGTATTTGTCACGAATGATTGCCATCGTTAAAACACGTGGTGCGGCGAGTCCAAATCCTTGCATAAAACGCGCAATAAGCAGTGCTTCATAAGTTTGCGCATACATACACACAACAGTAGACACAAGAAATACACTGTAACCTGCGTAAATAAGAGGCTTACGACCAAAGGTATCCGATAAGGGACCAAATAGAAGTTGCCCAAATCCTTGCCCCAACAACACTAGTGAAATCACCAGTTGAATATCTTGCGATTGTGTTAATTGCAAAGATGTTTCAATCATGGTCATTGCAGGCATAATTGCATCAATAGATAACGCGACTAAAGACATCATAAACGCCATTAAGCTTATGAATTCTATATTTGGTTTTTTGTGCTCTATTGGATTGGTCAACAGTTATACTCGGTAAGCGATTTTAGCCAACGATTATACCAGCTTAACCACCATTAAATGATGGTCATTTGGAAATATTCCTTTACCACATGCAAAGGGGATTCATCATTTTACTGTCGGCTAGGTTCGAAGCTATCATAGCGAGGTAAATTTACGTCCATATCTTCCCAGTTAGCTTTTGAAGAAACAAAATTATGAGAGATTGGGCGCTGCGAGATATCAGAATCTAAAATCCCTAAACGCAAACGATAGCGCGTTGGGTCATCATCGTTGGCGCTGTACACGGGCGAACCACAGTTCTCACAAAAATAGCGATAACGACCTGGTTTAAATGAAAACGAACTTAAACGCTCTTTGCCTTTGATTACGGTAAATTGAGCGGCATTTACAAAACCATTTGTCGCATATGCTGTGCCGCTGTTTTTGCGACATAATGAACAATGACAGTGAATAATATCACTTATTTCACCATTCAATTCAATATGCACTTCACCGCACAAACACTTACCTTTGATCATCATTTTTGTTCCTCATTAGATAAGCGAATAATAATACCTCAACTGCGATAATTCGGATATCATGGCGCGTCAATTATTACAATTTCACAATCTGTTCGTGCCGTAATTTTGAACGTTTGAGACATTGTTATTTGCGCGCCATCGCCTTTTTTCATTTGGGCAGTAGAGTACTCATTCTCGACAGTAAACTCACCGCTCGATGCCAACACATACACTTGATGATTGATAGGATGCGTAAAAGTTGTGCCGGCCTTTATTTTTCCACCGTAAATTCTCGCTTTTTGGTGAATAAATAGCGCATCATTATCTTCTGAAAAGCCAGACACCAATAGTGGTAGTTTGGTATCACGTTTCGCTGGGAAGTCTTTGGTGCCCCAACGTGGCGTGACATCACGTTCATTGGGTTGTATCCAAATTTGATACAACGTCAGATCTTTATTACTGCGATTGTACTCTTCATGCACGATGCCCGTACCAGCACTCATCACCTGCACCTGACCTTGCTTTGTCACGCCACTATTACCAACACTGTCCTTGTGTGACACTGAGCCACTTCTAACGTAAGTAATAATTTCCATATTGTCGTGGGGATGCGGAGCAAAACCAGTATTGGGTGCAATGATGTCATCGTTGATCACCCGCAAGGTGCCAAAGCCCATGCGCTTTGGATTATAATAATTAGCAAAACTAAAATGATGATTAGCATTAAGCCAGCCGTGGTTAGCCTTGCCAAGTTGTTC
Source organism: uncultured Gammaproteobacteria bacterium (assembly GCA_913060565.1). GTDB lineage: Bacteria > Pseudomonadota > Gammaproteobacteria > Enterobacterales > Psychrobiaceae > Psychrobium. The sequence continues at coordinate 9,537 of CAJXRU010000018.1, forward strand.
AAATGGAATATGTTCAATCATAATTAATCTCTTGGATAGAATGTTAAGACTACTTTACTTGGTAACATTCAGCAGAATAACCGTGTTAAAGTGTTCTATATATTCAAATAATTTGAACAATAAAAATGACCATTAGCCATTCTTCACCTATCACTTTGGAAGCCTTAACGGTGCTCGATGCTATCGATAAGCAAGGCAGTTTCGCCAAAGCAGCGCAGCAGCTTAACAAAGTACCATCAGCATTATCGTATATTGTGCAAAAGTTAGAAGAGCAATTAGACGTAACCTTGTTTATTCGACAAGGTCGCCGCAATGTATTAACACCTGCAGCAAAGCATTTACTGACACAGGGACGTTTATTACTGGACGCTGCCGACAAATTGTCTGAACAAACAAAAACCATTGCCAATGGCTGGGAGCCTAAATTACGCATTGCCATCGATTCTATTGTCGATAGCTTGCTGGTTTTTAAGGTGTTAGAGCAATTTATCAGTGAACATCCCACCATTGAGATCGATGTCAGTGAGGAAGTATTAAATGGATCATGGGAAGCTTTGATTGATGATCGCATTGATATTGTTATAGGCGGCGCGCCCCCAGTGCCAACACAGTATGGCATTAGCGCACGAGAATGGCACTATGTGGATAATATCTTTGTCGTCAATAGTGCGCATCCATTGGCTAAAATCAATCAATCATTGTCTGAAAAAGATTTAAAGACGCATCAAACCATAGTGACTCATGATAGTGCCATCAATGCTGTTCGTCGCAATCTTGGTGTATTTGAAGATAGCCGTCACTTTTTTGTCCCCACCATTGACTACAAAATCAATGCAATCAAAGCAGGTATTGGCGCTGGCTATATTCCACGCTCACGTATTCTTGATGAACTAGCTTCTGGTGAATTACGGGAGCTGGCATTGTCGTCGCCAACAACAGCGCTCCCATTATATATTGCGTGGAAGACTACCAATCGAGGTAAAGGATTAGCGCGCCTTATTGAACTGCTGCAAGAAGATTAATCATCACCCATTGAAAGCACTTCAGTTCGTTGCTGCGAGTCACCTAAGATCACTCGACCATGAACTAGAGTCTGGTAAATATGATTAAACACTTTACCCGATTGCCCGTTATTGTCATCTAAGAAATAGGAATGTCCTTTGGGCATATCGTATTTATTATTAAAATCATCACAATCAAAAGCATACACATTGTTTGCCACCTTACTCATATCCTCAGGGCCAGTATGACCAAGGCGACGAGACGCGACCTTGTTTTTAAGGTTAGATATTTTACTCGAGCGCAGCGCTAAATCGTCACTGGCGAAATAGACACTCACATTACGAGAAGCTTGTGCGATCAAAGCTCCTTTTTCAGGCTTTTCTAATGTTTCGTTAACCACATCTGCTGCTACCATAAAGGTGTTGCGAAATAGCAAAGGCACGCCATTAGCCAAATCATATTTGTTCCACCAGCCCATGGTTTCACGTAATACTCGATTGCCCATTGAATGCGCCAACACATTAATTCGTTTCAAACATGGATCTTGTTCAGGCGCGTCATCACGCCATGCCATAAACTTTTGCAATACCCGAGCAAAAGCTGGTGCACTTAAATCAGCCGATTTTTGGTCATCCCAATAATCTTTGATGATCCCAAAGTCGTTATCGCACGGCCAAATAATAGGTACGACTTGTACTAAGTCAGGACTTTTCTCATCGAACAGTGCTTGTAGTTTTTGCGCACGCGGGAAGATATCTGGTTCAGGTAAATTAGAGAAACCATGAATTAACAATAGTATTTGCTTTGGCTCACTGAGTTTGCAGGTGCATTATTATCCAAATCAAACTCAAATTGCTGGTCAATCGATCCTGAAAACGATCCCTTTGGCGCTCTATTAGTGATAAACAACATAGCTAACGTACTCCTGAATTGTTGAGATGAAGATGAGGTACTGAAGACCTTCGTTACATAAAATTAGTTTACGATCACCACTTAATCAACGTCATAGACAAAGTTATGCCCAAACTGGCGTTTCTCGATAAATAACATCTAATAGCTCGCCATATTTTTATTAAAACAATGAGAAATAGTGTTATAAAGACAAGTAATTCATGAATTTAAATCATAGGTTAATATGATAGAACGCACGCACCTTGCCATTGTGCAACAAGTTGATCAATTAGGAACGCTTACCCAAGCAGCTGATGCCCTATTCCTTACCCAATCGGCACTAAGCCACGCAATGAAGAAGCTTGAAACACAACTTGGCGTTAAGGTTTGGAAAAAAGAAGGCAGAACATTACGTTTAACACAAGCGGGCCAATCCATTTTGTCGCTGGCTAATCGTGTGTTACCGCAAATTGAACATACCGAGCAGTTGATGAGCCAGTTTTCACAAGGACAACGTGGCACATTGCGCATTGGCATGGAGTGTCATCCTTGTTATCAATGGCTGTTAAAAGTGGTGTCTCCCTACTTAAATCAATGGCCTAATGTCGACGTTGATGTAAAACAAGAATTCCAATTTGGCGGTATGGGCGCGCTAATTAATTATGATATTGACGCGTTAGTCACGCCAGATCCGCTGTATAAACGCGGCCTTGTATACACCCCAGTATTTGATTATGAATTGGTGTTAGTGGTGAATAAAAGTCATGCTCTTGCTGGTGAAAAATACATAAAACCACAACAGTTAAGTGACGAAGTACTTATCACCTATCCCGTAGAAATTGATAGATTAGATATCTTTAGCCAATTTTTGATGCCTGCTCAGTGTAGCCCCAGAAAACATAAAACTATTGAAACCACCGACATCATTTTGCAAATGGTCGCCAGCAACCGCGGTGTTGCTGCAATGCCCCGATGGTTGGCTGAGCAATATGAAGATACGCTACCTATTGCATCAGTGAAATTAGGAAAACAAGGCATCGATAAGCAAATTTTTATCGGTATTCGTGAAGCAGAAATATCAATCGATTATGTTGAGAGCTTTTTGGAAATAGCTAAAAGACCGCATATTGATATTTAAAACTGCCTATTTATTTAATGGAATGTTTACGATAAGCTCATGACGATAAATAATTAAGTATTAAAGGGATTTTATATGTTTAAGGGCATTATTAACTGCTTTTTTTGTTGCTTCATCTGTTTAAGCTCAACAGCCTATAGTGAAGAAGTCGTCATGCCATTAGAAAAAATTGAGCATTTTTATTTAAATACCGTTGGCGATATAGAAAATAACAAACAAGTTCCTTTTCCTATTCTCTTTGTCTACAACCACCAATCTAAAAGAGTTTTATCAAAAAATGATACTAAGAAACTGTTGGGTGATAATTTCCCTTTAGATTTTATTAGGCATGAAAATTCATCCGCAGAAATTAATGAAAAAAACTTCTCTGTCAAAATTTTTAAGAATGATAATTCTCTCCAATATAGTGTCTTTTATATCATCATGATGCAATGGGCACTGTCAGAACCTTCAATGAAAAATACCGATAAAAAAATTAAACAGTATTTCTCTAAAAACAAGAAGTATCGTTACGTCCCTATTTTTATAGGTGGTTGATCTATCTCTAGTTATTAGCTTATAACGTATAAAGGAATAACGAATTGCAATCAACTATCGTTAACGTAACCAATCTTTCTAAGTCCTTTGGTAAAGAATCAGTACTCCACAATATTGATTTTGAAATACATCGTGGAGATTTCGTTGCGATTAAAGGCCCATCAGGCAGTGGAAAGTCGACATTATTATCAATAATTGGCCTCCTAGAAAATTATAGCTCAGGAAAAGTCAGCCTATTTGGTGACGATGTATCAACATTTTCTGAACAAAAAAAATCAACCTTTAGAAACAAAAAAATTGGATGGATATTTCAGAATTTCAATTTGATTGGCGACATGACAATTTCTGACAATATTACACTTCCACTTAAATATGCTAAATCAAAAAACGATACCAAAATCATCGTTTCTAAGGCACTTGAGAATGTAGGGCTGGCAGCCAAAGCAAATAGTTATCCCGCTCAATTATCGGGCGGGCAACAGCAAAGAGTTGCAATTGCACGGGCTTTAATAACCTCTCCAGATCTCATATTAGCTGATGAACCGACAGGTAGTTTAGATTCTGCAAATGGGGAAAAAGTAATGAGTTTATTAAGAGAGCTTAATAAACAAGGGAAAACAGTCCTAATGATTACTCACGATGATGAAATAGCGCAACAAGCAAATCGAATTATAACCATTACTGATGGGTGTGTTCAGAAGCAATGAGTGACTCAATTGTCTCTTACGGATTAAAAAAGTGGCAAGATATTAGAGTCCTCTGGCTATGTATTGTCATAGGTATAAGTCTATTCGTCTCATTCCTAACAATTGGCTTGCAAGTTTTGCCTGCGATTCAGTCCCCTATTCCAACATGGGTAAAAGATAAAGATAGTCATTACTTAACTATTGGTAGAAAAAATTCAGTGGGAGAATTTGCACCTATCAGTGGTTCACAACTAAAACCGTTATATACGGCTGCCTCAATCGATGCAGTTGCTACCATAGGGTTTAGAACGACAAACTTTAAACTACCTACCCTGCAAGAAAAAAAATTAGAAGTCGCTTATGTTGACCAAAATTTCATTAAACTTTCTACTCTCAGCAGTTCTATTGCTGACTATGATCAGTTTGGTAATATGGCATATGTTAGCGAGGATATTTGGCTAAAGCTTAATAAGCTTCCGGCAACATCACGACGAATAACCCATAGTAATAGTAATATTTCTTACTTGGTTATCGGTGAAATTCCCAAAGGCCTGTTGAAAGTGGGGAAAAATTATCCAGATATTTTACTAGCTCAATCCCAACTGATTTATACCTTACCCTTTAGAATTGCTGCAGATAAGAGTCCAGAATACAAAGCAAAATTCACAACTATTTTAGAAGGTTTTCCTGTTTATTACGCCCTCATAAAATCTACTTCACCGGTAGACCCAAGTCGTGTCCACCTTATTTTAAACGATTATAAAAATTCAAATTTTAAAGAGATTAAAAAAGAAATTTGGATAACTGAACATGTCGAGTTTTCTCCAAAACTACGAAACGCAATTAATCAGCAGTGCCTATTCGTCTTATCTCTTATTATTATTCTAGGGTTTATAAGCTATTTTAATTTATTTGGTGCAACCACTAACCAACTGCTCAATCGACATGAAGAATTTAAAATAAGAATGGTGGTGGGTGCCACGAAGCGTAATCTCATAAAGTTATGTTGCATTGAACAGCTACCAATGCTCTTTACAATAACTTTAACGAGTTTCCTTATCTATTTTTCATTAGTTGAATCACTCGCTCAGCAGGCAACTTATCAGCAATACTTTCCTTACCGCATAAGTGCCAACTCAGTTCTTTGGTTAACTATTCTATTTTTCAATTTGATTGTGATTATTCTATGTACTGTGGCGCCTCTCTTGGGAGTTCGCACAAATCAATTATTTAACAGAATGAGTGCTAAATTCGGTAATAGGAGTATTAGTAATATTCAAAATATTATCGCAGTAATTCAGATATCATTTACCATCTTAATTATCACGATAACGATAAATATGTACTTGGAAGCAATGAAACATCGTCAAGAATTCAGTTTTCCATCCAACATATCTGAATATTCAATTTCACTAAATAAACCAACCTCTGTTAATTTTATACACAAATTACTTACAAACGATGAGTTGAAGAAAAGTGCAGCTTGGGCTGACCAACCTTTTATAGGAAACAGCCAATTAATAGCTACTGCTCGCCTAATTAATGGATCCGAGATCACCAGTAGAATCAAGTTTGTCTCCAATGATTACTTTTCCACAATTGGCGCAAGTGTCCAGTATCATGAACTTGAAAACGTTTTTAAAGGTGCCGTATTAAATGCCTCAGCGCTGAGACAATTAAACACACAGGTAAACAATCAACAATTACACATATCGACATTATTGAAGTCCTATTCATTACCGATTATCGGCAGAGTTCAAGATCTTCCACACATAGGTAATAAACATACTAATCAACCAGTTATTTACATTTTCTTTAAGCAAGATCCTGACATTTCATTGAAAAATATATTTGTATATCATGAGGAACAATCTGATTTCTTATTTAAAGAGTACTTGATAAATTTATTGGACGATTCGATTGAAGGAGTGAAAGTATTAAAGCATGAGAAAGTACAATCACAATTAGAAAAACGAAACCATATTCAAATTACGTTATTAAATTTATCCACATTAATCACAGCTATCGTCTTATGTTTACTATCAGCGAGTTTTTACATTCAAAATAACAAAAACATTATTCACAATAAATTAAGATTTGGCATCATGAGAGCAGTAGGGGCACCACACTCTATTTTCTATAAAATACTAGCTAAAAAAAATAACCAACTATTAGTAGTTAGTTCAGTTTTGAGTCTAATAATTGTATTAGCAACAAAGTCAGAGATAGAGAAAATGTTAGAAAGTTCTGTCAGTATTTTATTACCCTTTAGCATAGCAACTATTATTGCGTGTTTTATCATCAATATTTCAACGTTAATTTCAACCTTTAAACTTAAATATGCTTCAGTAAAGGCGATGCTTGAAACCTGATATGAGTCAAACAATATCCTTATGACAATGTGGGCATTGTTTATGAAGCGGCTGCTGTTGGCTGTGAGCAAATAATAAAAGTTGTGCTTCTTGTTCGGTAATCCCCAGTTCACGGCGCAATAAGTCTAGATGCTTTTTCTCGTTAGCATCGATAACACCATCATGTAATGATTCGATTAACTTATGACGATACACACTGCGATTCTGTTTTAATTGCGCTGAAAACCCTGAGGCTAAAATACCGGCGGGTAATGCCACCATTCCCATACCAACCACGGTGATCAAGCCACCAAAAACCTTGCCTAATGGCGTAATAGGCGTGACATCCCCATAACCTACCGTTGTTAATGTTGCCGTTGCCCACCACATGGCAGCCGGAATGCTGCCAAATGCCTCCGGTTGTACTTCGTGCTCGAGTAAATAAATCCCACTAGCCGCTGTAATAAGTACAATGGCGAGAATAGAAAATGCAGCAAAGAAAGAGCTAGACTCTTCTTTAAAGACCCGAAGCAACATGGTCATCGCGTTGGAGTAACGTGTTAATTTAAAGATACGAAACACTCTAAAGACACGTAAGAAACGTAAATCCATAACGAAGAATAAACTGAGATAAAATGGGGCAATCGCTGCAAAATCTATCAGTGCAGGAATCGAGCACATGTACTTTAATCGACCTTTAAAGCTATCTTCGTATTCCCCTTCTTTAATGTCAGGACATGACCAAACTCTTAATAAGTATTCGATGGTAAAAACAGTAATCGAAAACACTTCAAAATACCAAAATTGACTAGCGTATTGCGCTTCAATACTTGCGACTGACTCCAACATGATGGCCGCGACGTTGGCAATAATAAGCACTACCATCGCAAAATCCATAAAACGAGAACTGCTACTAGCCGATGCATTAAACTCGATTAATTGTGATACATTACGTCGCAGTCGGGCAAAGCTCATAGATTTCAGTTTCCTATTATTTTTATGGATCGACAATGATTTCAAATCAACCACTTATCACGCTGTTATTATTCACACTTCTCGCAGGACTCGCAATGCCTGCAGGTGCTATTTTAGCGAATTTATCGCAACGTTTTCTACATTGGAAAACCAGTGAAATAAAACACGGGATCATTGCATTTGGCGGCGGCGCACTCTTATCAGCTATCGCATTAATTCTGGTGCCACAAGGTATTGAGCATCAAACAATAGGTTCAGCCGCGGCATACTTCCTAGCTGGTAGCATTATCTTTATGCTGATTGATATCTTGTTGGATAAAGTCAAAAGCACTGCGAGCCAACTCGTTGCAATGCTGAGTGATTTTATTCCTGAAGCATTAGCATTAGGTACTGCAATTGCGTTGGGCAGCCCAAGTAGTTTTTTGCTCGCGTTATTAATGATTTTGCAAAATTTACCAGAAGGCTTCAATGCGTATAATGAGTTAAAACAATCTTCACGCATTAGCTCACTAAAGATTATTATCTTGTTTATTTTGATGTCATTGGTTGGCCCAATTTGCGGCGTGGTCGGTTACTGGTGGCTAGCAGATGCCCCCTACGCTATTTCGTCCATCATGTTGGTAGCTGCTGGCGGCATTTTATATTCAGTATTTCAAGATATTGCCCCACAGGCGAAGTTAGATCGCCATTGGATCCCATCTCTTGGCGCAACACTTGGATTTTTATTGGGTATTGTGGGTCATATGAGTGTTCTAATTGGAGAATAACATGCATTGTTATTCTCCTAATTAATGCTATTAAGTGCTGCTATTTTTCCAATCACATGCTAACGCTGCCATCATGACTTTGTCAAAGAACTCACCATGACGAAATCCAGCTTGGCGTAACACGCCTTCATGTTGATATCCCGCTTTTTCATAGGCTCGATACGCCGCAGGATTTGTAGCAAAAGCCGTAAGCTCTACGCGGTTTAAACCTAATGAATTAAATCCATAATCGGTAATTAATTTTGTCACTTGCGTTGCAATGCCTTTACCCCAGTAGGTTTTATTACCAATGAGAATAAAGTATTCACCGCAGCGGTTTAAGTAGCTAATGGAAGTGATTCCCGCATAGCCAATCAGCTCATTTGAATCAGCGCAGCAAATACCAAACGACACCGTTTTATTACTGGCGTTGATGGTTGATAACCATTGCTTAATGTCTGCCAACGACTGTGGATAGGCGTATGATGAAATACTAAACTGAGTGACTTCTCGGTCTTGTGACCATTGAAAAAATGTCGCTGCGTCTTCGATATCTAACGCTCGCAATATAGTGTTATCGCTTTTGATAAGCATAAAATGTCCCTATTTCTTAAGCATCGATTTTAAATCAGCGAAGGGGTTATAAGTCGCCAAATCTTGATTGTTATCACCAGCATCCACACGTGTTGGATGTTGTTCATGCTCGGTGTATTTTGCATGCTCATTATCATGGCAATAAAGACACAACAGTTCCCAATTACTACCATCATTTGGGTTGTTGGTATGATCATGGTCGACGTGATGAACGGTTAACTCTCGAAGATTAGAATATTGAAACTCGCGGGCACAGCGACCACAAATCCATGGGAAGAGTTTGAGGGCTTTATCGCGATAACCTTGTTCTTCACGTTTATAATTGGCGGATGTTCCGTATAAATCTGACGACATAATGCTTAACCTAAAATTATTATGCCGTCAGTATACTTTGCTATTGATTAGAGTCTAGCGTCATTGCGCTACAGATAGATAAGTAATTACTTTAACGTTTTCTTTTCTTAAATTTACTCAGTTTTTCCTCACTAAGCTTATCAATGTATTCAGTAATTAGATGCCTATTCCATACACAACAAATAAATACCATTAGAAATTGAGCAACAATAATCGTGTTTTGATAAATAGGTGAGAGGTTAACCATCCAGAATACAAATAAATCGCCAAAGAACAATGGCATGGATAAAATAAACGGTACCCAAAATAACATTTGAACCCAAGTATATCGGCCAAAAAGCTTCAAAATGGGAGATAATATGACAGGAATCAACAATCCACATAATAATGCGCCAAATAGCGCGAAAAAAGATGTACCTTCAAATATCAGCACATGGATGAACCAATCAGGTAAAGGTAAATACCAGGCCTGCGGAGAGATAAAATCGACGGCTATGCCGAGATAGCCGCCTGAAACGTCATTGCTTTGAATGAAAATATTACTTTGAGTTAACGCAATACTTAGTAAAACCGCCAATACAGTAAATACTTTAAGAGAGTTTACTAACGGCCTAAAGTAATTCCAGTGCTCAAGTTTTTTTACGGGGGATAAATGAAAGACATCGTGCTCTTCGCTCTTAATCATCATCATTTTTCCATCCACTTTTTTCGCCTCACCCACTAACAATACTTCGTCGTTGTGGCGCAAAAATGTTTGATGATGACCTATTTTTTGCTCGTCTTTAAAATCCTTTTCTGGTAACCACAGTAATCCTAAATCTGTTGCTGAAACCTCAATACTCCCCGTCGAATCTTGAAGCATGAATGGCACACCTTGTTCGTCAGTTTCGATCGTTTTCTTACTAACATTGCCTTCCGAATCTCTAGTTTCTCTATATTTTCGATAAGTATAGGCAACGCATTCTCTGTTATCTGCCGGCGCGTGAAGGACTTCCAGTTTTTGAACACGCCCTCTGATTTCAACTAATCCTTCCTGCAATGTCCTGATATCAGAAGTGGGTAGCTTCTTTTGAAGTTTTAGATAGGTACCGCCTTTGTTATTTAAGACAATAGCCACAATAATAGCCCCCATAATAATCACGGGTAAAAGCCACGAGCTAACAAAGAATGAACCAATAAGAAGCACTGCCACGATTAATTTAATGAGTGGCAGTGGTAAAGGAAGTTTTTTCTGCATAAAGTTAATCAATATTGAAAGTAAAAATATCGATTAAGTGTAGTCTATTTATCCGATAAAGAGAGATTTTATAGCTCACAATACACGTTTGACCCAGCAGTGAGTCCCAACACTATATTTTCACAACAAAGCGCCCTTTAGACTTACCTTCTAGCATGGCCATCAATTGATCAATAGTGTCCTCTAATGCAATTTCACTGGTGAGTTCAGCCAAGCAATTAGGTTTGAATTCACTAGCCATTTTATTCCACACTTTCAAACGTTTATTCATTGGGCACTCCACCGAGTCGATGCCAATTAATTTAACGCCACGTAAAATAAACGGGAAAATCGACGATGTGAAATTGATATCACCCACCATGCCACTACAAGTAACAGTACCGGTATATTTAGTTGATTTGATAGCACTGGATAACAGCGAGCCACCAACGACATCTATAACACCGGCCCAACGCTCTTTGAGCATTGGTCGTTTCTCATCGATAACTTCATCACGGCTCACGACACTGTTTGCACCTAAGCCTTTTAAAAAAGCTGCTTGATCAGCTTTACCTGTTACTGCACAAACATCAAATCCAAGCTTTGCAAGAATAGCGACAGCCACACTGCCAACTCCGCCAGTAGCACCTGTTACTAAAATCTCACCACCACTTGGTGTTACGTCATTTTCAAGCAATGCGTTAACCATAAGTGCTGCGGTTAATCCAGCTGTGCCATAACTCATGCTTTCTTTTGCAGTAAGATTGCTTGGCAATGGAACAACCCAGTTCGCTGGTACACGAACATATTCAGCCAATCCGCCTGCGGTATTCATCCCCAAATCAAAGCCAGTAACCACCACTTGCATACCTGTAGGTAAATTAACGTCACTTGATTCCACAACCTCGCCAACCGCATCTATACCGGGAGAGTGTGGAAAATTACGACTGACGCCTGGGTTACCAGTCGCAGAAAGTGCATCTTTAAAATTAAGTGATGAGTAAACAACTTTAATTAATACATCGCCTGCTGGCAGCTCACAAAGCTGTCGTTGCTCAATCGCTCGGCTAAAGGTTTTAGGTGCGTCTTCTCGAACAACTAATGCGGTATACGAAGTATCTGTCATGTTTATTCTCCAGTTGGGTTTTTATCATCATAAAGATGAAATCATCAAAATACCTATCGTCTTTAGTCTAATGTCCAGTGAACAGAGTTTAATCACACGATAAACCGTAACTTACCAAATCAAATTAACTGAGTTATTATCGAATTTAGCGATATTATATTTGGACTCTTAATGGAAAACCTTTGGTCAATGCTCTACCAATATTTGCCTGCATTATTGATTGGCAGCCTTTGTGGAATAGCCCTTTGTTATTTGTTATTGCAGCGATCGATGCGCCAAGCACAACGTCAACAACAGGCTCTATTTGATGCGCATCAACAACAACTCCAGCAGCAATTAGACCACAGCGATGACATGATCGATAAACTACACATCGATAATGAGAAACATAAAGCTCAAGTGGCTAGCATGACTCAAGAAAAAATCGAGTTGATGACCAAAGTCAGCGAACTAAATGCAATCCATCAGCAACTCATCGATTCTCATCAACAACAATTAGCACTCATAAAAGCCAATGAAGAAGCATTGAAAACACAATTTTCTCATTTAGCACAGCAAGCATTGGAAAAGAAAAGCGAAGACTTTGCCAAAGACAACCAACGAAATATTGATGCACTTTTAGCGCCACTTAAAGCTCAGTTAGGCGATTTTAAGCAACAAGTTCAACATAGTCATGACGCGGAAAGCAAACAACGCCACGAGCTTAAACACGAAATTCACAGTTTAAAACAACTCAATCAGCAAATGGCACAAGATGCTATTAACCTGACAAAAGCCTTAAAAGGCGACAATAAACAGCAAGGTAATTGGGGAGAAATAATTCTAGAGCGGATTTTGCAAGAATCCGGCTTAAGAGATGGACATGAGTACCAAACACAAAGCCACCATCGCAATGATGACGGCAAAGCGTACCGACCTGATGTCATCGTTCACCTACCTGACAACAAAGATATAATTATTGATTCAAAGGTGTCACTGACTGGCTATGAGCGCTACTTCAATAGTGATGATGAATTAGAACGACAGCTGGCGCTAAAAGAGCATATTCAATCATTGCGTTCTCATATTAAAGAATTAGGCGCAAAAGACTATCATCAGCTTAATGGTGTTCGTACATTGGATTATGTGTTGTTGTTTATCCCTATTGAACCTGCATTTTTATTGGCTATTGAACATGAACCTAACCTAATCAGTTACGCGCTTGATCATAATATCATGCTCGTTAGTCCGACAAATCTGTTAGTCGCGTTGAGAACCATCAACAATTTATGGCGCATCGACCAACAAAATAAAAATGCGCAAATCATTGCCCAAAAAGCCAGTAAACTCTACGATAAAATCCGCTTATTTGGAGACGATCTACTTAACGTTTCACATCATATTACTAAAGCAAATCAAAGTGTTGAATTGGCAATAAAGAAACTAAGCACAGGTAAAGGCAACGTCATTTCTCAGGTTCAAGGTTTTAGCGATCTTGGCGTTGAAATTAAAAAACCGATTGCGAATCAACTTACGGATCACGCACAAACATCAATTGTGCCCACTTCACCATCAAATCAATTAGAACAACAAGACAAATAATAATGAATACATTCGACTGGCAACCTAAATTTCAACAGTTTGTTGAACAGCAAATGGCATTTGATCCCGCCCATGATCTTGCCCATATCAAACGCGTCGTAACAAGTGGTATTGCACTGGCCAAAACAGAGCAGGCCGAACTCGCGATAGTGTTACCTGCGTGTTGGCTACACGATTGTGTCAACGTTCCGAAAGACTCTCCAGATCGCAGTAAAGGATCGTTATTTAGTGCAAATCGAGCGATTGAGTTTTTAGCAGAAATTAACTATCCAAGCGAATACTTCGACGCCATTCATCACGCTATAGCAGCGCACAGCTTTAGCGCCAATTTAGAGACTAAAACACTTGAGGCAAAAGTTGTACAAGACGCCGACCGACTAGATGCATTAGGTGCTATCGGCCTCTCTCGCTGTGTCATGTTAGGCGCGACGTGGGGTAGCCAGCTGTATCATCCGCTTGATCCGTTCGCAAAAGAAAGAGCGCTAGATGATAAGAACTTTTGTATTGACCATTTTTACGTAAAACTAAAAGGCTTAGTCAACACCATGAAAACGCCATCGGGTCTGCAAGAAGCAGAAAAGCGATGGCAGTTTATGCAGCAATATTTAGATCAGTTAGCGCATGAAGCTGGGAGCTAGTCTTCCTGAACTTCAAACGACAATAGCTTCTCTTTTGCGTGTGCTAAGTCTGCATCAGGTAAATAGAGTTCACTAATCGTTAAAATAGCGTACAGATTGTTTCTTAATTTATCGTTATCAAGCGCTTCAGGGTTAAGCGCTGTCTGTAACAGATGCAACGCCATATCGGCTAATAATAGGCGTTGCTTTTCAGGCCATTGTGGATCTTTAGCACTTGCATCTAGTGCTAAGTAAGCTGCTTCAATGGCATTATGATGTTTCCAACTCTCTGTAATAATGGTCTGTTTTTGTTCGTTATCCATTTAGTCAATCCATTTAATTTCCCAAAGGTATACATTAAATGTTGTTGTGATCCCATACAAGATCTTTCACTTGCCAGCGACCATCAATCTTAATTAAGTGAAGGTATTCAACCCAATTATCTGACGTTAGCTTTACCGCTGCCATATTATGATAGACATCGAATGTAGTGACTTGATTATTCATGGTCGGTGGGAATCTAGTGCCGGTTTTATTCCAATTTTTGGCATTATGCAACATGCGTTGATAACTAATCTTTCGCAATGTCTTTTTGCCATCCGGACCAATTCTTACCATACTTTTCGCTAAGTCTTTATGCAGCGTGTTCGCCATCAATTCCGGATTCAAAGATTGCAAAGCAATAATATAATTCAAAGAAACTTGTCTAATATTCTCTCGGTCTTTGCTACTAGCAGGTTTAACAGGGGCGATAGCTTGGCGAGGCATAAACTGCTCATTAAGATCAAAGCGATCGACATTCTTAAGTTTTCCCATTGAGCCATAGCGTTTAGTGGCGTAACTAAAACCAAATGGATTAACCGCAGGCTTATTATTCTTATCAAAATAACTGTATTTAATATGCTGGCCTAGGTCATTATATTCATCTTGATAATAAGCAACGCCAAACTCACTATTTGTTACTTGAGCTTCACTATTTAAATTATAAGTTCGATAGGGTCTATGATTATTATCATATTCTATGGCCGTATTTTTAAATGCAAAATATGGCGACAGATTTTGTGCCTCACCAACTAAATTTAATCGACTCTCAAGGACTCGATTTCCTTGTTTTTTCCATTGATAACGCGATATGTGCCATAAAGATTCTTTTGCGTTGCCTTCTACGTCATAAAAGTCTAGCTGCGTTTTAAAGCCAAATTCATCAACTGAAAAGACTTCCTTATGCACCCCGCGAATATTAAGCATTGGTCGATTTTTTACATCAAAATAGCGACGAATTTCTTGGCCATTTTCATAATCAATTGAGACTCGATAAGCCCCCAAGTGAGTCAAAGGGTGTTGCCTAAAGCGTCCAAATGTATGATTAACGATTTCTACAATTCGTTTTTTATCATCATACCGAAATTGAAAATGTGACTTTCCTTTTGGAGGCTCTTTGTAAGGCATGATTCCAACAATTGGTACATGCAACGAAACATGGTTATATCTCAACTCACCAAAATACGCTATTGAGTCATCCTTTGCTTGAAGAGAAAAAACGACTGCGAATAAACAGCCTGCGATCAATAATTTCATTACCGCCTCATTAATTACACTTGTAATCATTTTTTAGCATAGAGTTATGAATTACACAAGTAATCCATAGCGACAATAAAAATTATAAAAAAGTTTATATTTATCGTTGACAAACACTAATGAGAATGATTATTATTAACTCGTGTTTTACGAAACACATCTCCTGACGATGAATTTGATAATGCTGTTTATTATTGATCCTCATTGTTGTGTGTTGATATTTACGGTGTCAATACACACGACTATTGCTCACATTGCTATTATTAGGCCGCCCACAGTACATCGTGTTGCGGCCGCTTTTTTATGCGCTGAAAATTATCCAAACTACGTCGCAATGCCACATTGCAATACTCTTATCAAAATAAGCCACTATATGTTTCTTATATATGCGGCCGCTTTTTTATGTGTTAAAAAATATTCAAGCTGCTTCGTAATGTTTCATTCCATAACCACTGTCGCGACTTGGAAATTCACAGGACATGCATGAAGGTAAGGATTGTAAGATGTTTATTATCGTCAATATGTTAAAAATAGAAGTCGAACATATTTATTAATAATCAACACTTTAAAAATTAAATGTGAAAATAATTAAATTATAGTGTTGACACACCAAATGAGAATGATTATTATTTACCTGCGTTTGAGAGAACGCATCTCCTGACAATGAATCTAATGATGTTGTTTATTATTAGTGCTCATTGTTGTGTATTGATGTTTACGGTATCAATGCACACGACTATTGCTCACATTGCTATTATTAGGCCGCTATATGTTTCTTATATATGCGGCCGCTTTTTTATGTGCTGAAAAAATATTCAAGCTACTTCGCAATGCCGCATTGCAATACTCTTATCAAAATAAGCCACTATATGTTTCTTATATATGCGGGCGCTTCTTTATGCGCCGAAAATTATCCAAACTACGTCGCAATGTCACATTGCTTACTCTCATTAAAATCAGGCCGCCCACAATCGATCCTGTTGCGGCCGCTTTTTTATGTATTAGAAGAACGTTCGCAAACTCGTGAGCCAGCATCTTCAATGAAAGATGTTTAAGAGTGACCAAGATAGGGTGTTAAAAAATCTTCAACCTGCTGAGCACACAAGCCTATTTCTATATCGATACCAGCCTTTCGTAAGATATCAATGCCTTGTCCACTATTGCGCGGATCCGGATCTAAAAGTGCAACCACTACCTGCTTAATCCCCGATGAAACTAATGTCTCAGCACATGCAGGCGTGCGTCCAATAAAAGAACATGGTTCAAGCGTCACGTATGCAGTCACGCCTTCCATACTTCCTTCATAGTTATTAAGCGCCTGCACTTCAGCGTGGTTTCCGCCGATAGATTGTGTAAAGCCTTCTGCAACAATATCGTTTTCTTTGACAAGAACACAGCCAACTGGAGGATTAGGAATGCAACTTGGGAGAGCATTGCGTGATATCGCTAATGCTCTTAACATGAATTTATCTGACATACGTTAACAGCTACGCCATCATCTTAACTAGCTGAGTAACACCGTTCTCAATACCAGTTGCGGCTTGTGAGATTGACTGCGCTAACATGTAAGCTGGCGTCGAAATAACTTGACGAGTTTCATCAACCACAATACCTTCAACATCACGCTCAATGTGTATTCCGCCCATTGCTTCGATCGCTTCTATTGTCGCAGGATCATTACCGATAGTTAGTTCAACACCTTTTCCATAGACACAAGGTAATAAAGCAGGCGCAATACACATGTATAATGCAGGACGTGAAAGCTTACTAAACTCTTTCAATGCAAAAAGCGTCGTGCTATCAACCGTACTTTGAGCGCCATTAATCGCAAAATCAGATAAGTTTTTGGCAACGCCAAATCCACCAACCACCACCACGCCGTCAAATTCTTCGACAACACAATTAGCAAGATCTTGCACATCACCACGATTGATCCTTGCAGCTTCTACCAAAACATTTCTAGAAGCAGCTGAATCTTCTTCACCTGTTAAATGATTGATCACATGGTGTTGCTCAATATTTGGAGCAAAGCATACTGCTTGTACACCCGCACGATCAAGACTTAACAAGGTGACGATCGCTTCTTGCAATTCTGATCCATCATAAACCCCAGATCCCGATAAGATCACCGCTACTTTCTTCATATTTTTCCCCTAATTTTTAACCTAAAATAATGATGCTATTAAAGCAATTTATGACTAAAGATCAAATTAAATGATCTTTTTTTCAATTAATAGTGGCAATAAAAATCCAATCTGTTAAATTAACGCTCCGGCTAAGAAAACGCGGTTAATAATTCGTCAATTAACGATTTATTTTTGCATATTAAGAGCCAGTTAGTTCAAAAAGTCTTCGGCAAACCCTATGCCAAGTTGTATGTATTATCCACATTACATTTAAAAAATGTCAATTTCATCAGCTTTACATTATATCTATGTAAATCAAGTTCTTATGTTAAATTTATTTAACTGTTTTGTTATTTCATGTTTCTCGAAATATTTTATCCCACAGAGTTATCCACAGAAATACGACCTAAATATAAGTTAGTTTTGATACATCATTAACGATACTAATCATCTGGCTAACACCCTCTCAATTCGCGTGCTAAGATAGCACTCAAATTATCACTCATAATTACAAGAACGATCATATTTATGGCTACTGTTAAAGAAAATCCTTTTGTCCTCGTTGATGGATCATCCTATTTATTTCGTGCGTTTTTCGCTCCCCCTCATTTAACGAATTCGAAGGGTGAAGCAACTGGTGCAGTATACGGCGTGATCAACATGCTTCGATCATTGATAAATCAATATAAGCCAAGCAATATGGTTGTCGTTTTCGATGCTAAAGGGCCAACCTTTAGAAATGAAATGTTCAGTGAATACAAAGCAAATCGTCCGCCAATGCCAGACGATTTGAGAATTCAAATTGAACCATTACACGAATTGATCAAAGCCATGGGCATTCCACTAATTTCCATACCTGGTGTCGAAGCTGATGATGTGATCGGAACCTTAGCAATGCAGGCCAGTAAACAAGGTATTCATACGTTAATCAGTACGGGTGATAAAGACATGGCTCAATTGGTTGATGAGAATGTTACCCTCATCAATACCATGACCAATACCATCTTAGATCGTGATGGTGTGATTGAAAAATTTGGTGTGCCACCAGAGCTCATCATCGACTTTCTTGGCTTAATGGGCGATAGCTCAGATAATATTCCTGGTGTGCCAAAGGTGGGTGAAAAGACCGCGCTTGGCATGCTGCAAGGTATCGGTAGTGTAAATGATATTTATAACAACATTGATAAATTAGCGACCTTAAGTTTCCGAGGCGCCAAGACCATCGGTAAACGCATGCTAGAGCATGAAGAAATGGCACGTTTATCGTATAAACTAGCCACAATCAAACTTGATGTGGAGCTAGAACAAGGTCATAAAGATTTTGTCATGGGCACGCCTGCTCAAGATAAAATCATCGAAATATTAGGCCAATTAGAGTTCAAACGCTGGTTAGCTGAAGCATTAGAGGGTCGTAATCCTTTAGGGGTTGGTGATGATTCAGCACCTAGTGCAAGCTCAGGTGAAAACGAACCGTCTAAAACAAGTATTAAAACCAATGATTACCCAGTGCTCTATACACTCGGTCAAATGATGCAATGGTTGCGTAAACTTTCCGAAGCAAAAGAGTTTGCGTTCGATTTAGAAACAAACAGTTTAGATTACATGCAGGCGGAAATTGTTGGCATGTCATTCGCGATAAAAAATGATGATGAGTTTGAAGCGGCATACTTGCCACTCGCTCATGACTATGAAGATGCGCCTAAACAAATCACCTGTGAAATGGCATTGGAGAAATTTAAACCTTTGCTAGAAGACGCTTCGCTGAAGAAGATCGGTCAAAACTTAAAGTATGATCGCAATGTTCTTAAAAACTATGACATCACGTTAAATGGCATTAGTCACGATACGATGTTGGCATCTTATGTGTTCAACTCAACTGCTGTTAAACACAATATGGATGCGCTATCGCTTAAGTACCTTGGTCATAAAACGATTAAATTCGAAGATATCGCAGGGAAAGGTGCTAAGCAATTAACGTTTAATCAGATAAAAATTAGCGAAGCGGCTCCTTACGCTGCTGAAGATGCTGATATCACATTACGCTTGCACCACAATCTCATTGAACGTTTAGACAATGAACCGACTTTGCGTAAACTTTATGACACCATTGAAATGCCATTGTTGCCAGTGTTAGCAGATATGGAACGCAGTGGTGTACTTGTCGATGATACACAGTTATTCGAACAAAGTGGTCAACTGGCAATTCGCATCGATGAATTAGAACAACAAGCATGGTCACTCGCCGGTGAAGAATTTAACTTGGGTTCGACCAAACAGCTTCAAGATATTTTGTTTAGCGAAGAAAAAATGTCACTTCCGGTTCTTAAAAAGACCCCAAAAGGCGCACCGTCTACTAATGAAGAAGTGTTACAAGAACTTGCCCATGATTACGAACTACCAAAAGTTATTTTGGAATACCGTAGTTTAACCAAACTAAAATCGACTTATACCGATAAATTGCCATTAATGATCAATGCGTCAACTGGTCGTGTGCACACTAGCTATCATCAAGCCGTAACGGCCACAGGTCGTTTATCATCAACAGATCCGAACTTACAAAATATTCCGATTAGAAGTGATGAGGGCAAACGAATTCGCCAAGCATTTATTGCGCGTGATGGTTATCAAGTTGTCGCCATAGATTACAGCCAAATTGAATTGCGTATCATGGCTCACTTGTCACAGGATGAGGGCTTATTAAAAGCATTTGCTAATGATTTAGATATTCACCGCGCGACGGCATCAGAAGTATTCAATACACCATTTGACGAAGTGACAACAGATCAACGCCGCAGTGCTAAAGCCGTAAACTTTGGCTTAATTTATGGTATGTCTGCGTTTGGTTTATCTAAGCAACTCGATATTCCTCGAGGATTAGCGCAGCAATATATCGATAGCTATTTCGATAAATACCCAGGCGTAATGCAATACATGGAAGACACTCGCACGAACGCTGCTGATAAAGGCTATGTTGAAACGCTAGACGGTCGTCGACTTTACTTGCCGGATATAAAAGCAAGTAATGGCGCGCGTCGTAAAGCCGCTGAGCGTGCTGCGATTAATGCACCAATGCAAGGCACTGCTGCGGATATTATTAAAAAAGCTATGTTGTTAGTAAGTGCTTGGTTAAAAGAGCAGCCAAGCGAACTTGCTACCATGATTATGCAAGTTCACGATGAATTAGTGTTTGAAGTGCAAACCGATAAAGTCGAACAGTTTAATAAAGACGTTGCAGCACTAATGGCACAAGCTGCAGATTTAGATGTTCCGCTAATCGCAGAATCAGGATCTGGTGAAAATTGGCAACAAGCTCATTAAATTAAGATAACTTAAAATTAATTTACATTTAAATGAACTTAGTTGATGGGTTGCTGACTAACAGTATGTAGTTAGTTATCTCCTTAAGTTATATTTCCTTGTACCGAGCCTTTTTATAAAATGGCTCGGTTTTTTTTTGCCAAAAATTCACTCAATAAATTTTAATTTAAAAAGTCGATGAACTTTATCTAATAGGTGCTGACTAACAGTATGTAGTTAGTTATCTCCTTAAGTTACATATTCTTGTACCGAGCTATTGTTTTAAACATTAGCTCGGTTTTTTTTGCCTCTGATAAATTTATTGCTTATAAAAATAAGTGTAACGAATTAGTCATATTCTACGTCTATACTTAAATTGTTAAGAAAAACCGTAAATAGATAGTGAGGTAGTTATGCGTGATATCACCGAAGATCAAGCTCAAGATATTATTTATGACTCAGCGTTTGAAGTTACTGAATCAACACGTAAACGCTCAAGTGTCGCCAAGCGACGCGCCGTTAGAGCACGAATAGATGAAATCAATGAACAGCGAGAGTTACGCCGTTTGATTGAAGAAGAATGGGATCACGATTAGATTTCAATTAAACCCAAGTAGCAAGCTTGGGTTAGCAGGATCAAGTAAACTTCTAGCTTGTCAGCTACTGCTGAGCAAGTCGCTCTGTTAGTGCCTTAGCTGTTAATGGATAAGCAAGATAGTACCCTTGTCCCAATTCACAGCCAAACTCTTGTAAGATTTTCAATTGCTGTGGCTGCTCAATTCCTTCTGAAACAACTTTAGTACCCAATTTATTAGTCATTGCGATAATGGCTTCGCACAATACTTTTCCGTCATCAGATGCGGTTATGTTGGCAATAAACTGCTTGTCAATTTTAAGGTAATCAACAGCTAGTTTTTTTATGTGGATTAGTGATGAATACCCTGTACCAAAATCATCAATGGCTAACTCAATGCCAAGCTTTTTTAAACGCGCTATTTTAGATATCACGAGTGGAGAAGGCTCAACTAACAACTGCTCACTTACTTCAAAAATAAGATGCTGAACATTTGTTTCGTTTTTCTCAAGATCGACTAACCACTTTTCACTATGACGTCCATTATCAGTGTATTGACGTAACGATGTGTTAACACTAACTTTAAAAGAATGATTATGCAGTTGAGCCCATTCAAGTGATTGTTTACTTGCTTGGTTAATAACCCACTGCGTTAACGGAAAAATTAACCCGCTGTCATCACTTAGCGCAATAAAGTCTTCTGGGTACAACATCCCTCTTGTCGGGTGTAACCACCGCACTAATGCTTCAGCGACGATAATTTTTCCAGTAGTTAAATCGACAATAGGTTGATAATATAAGACCAGTTCATCATTTTTTATAGCACGGCGTAAGTCTTCACTTAATACATGGCGTTCATTCGCTTCTTCTCTCATTTCTTGAGTAAAATAGCTAAAACGATCTCGCCCAGACTCTTTTGCTTGATACATTGCTTGGTCAGCATTCTTCATCAATACATCAAGTGTGAGTCCGTCTTGTGGGAAAAACGTAACACCAATACTTGCCGATATATGGGCAATATCTGACTTTAACTTAAATCCTTTTGTTAACACCTGCAGTATATGGCTTGCAACCTTCTCAACACCTTGTTGGCCTTCAACATTATTAAGTAAAACAACAAACTCATCGCCGCCTAAACGCGCAACTGAATCACTTGCCCTCACGCATGACTGAATGCGCTTTGATGCTTCAATTAATAGTAAATCACCGGCATCATGTCCAAGTGTGTCATTAACTTCTTTAAACCTGTCTAAATCAAGAAACATCAATGCAAAAGATTGCTGATTGCGTTGGGCATTACTAATAGCCACGTTTATATGAACGGCACTTAATTCACGATTGGGAAGGCCAGTTAATGCGTCATAGTTTGCTTGTTGCCATATCAGCTTATTGGCGCGGTCGCGCTCGATGGCAATTGACGCTAAATGAGCCGACTGCTCAATTAAACGAAATTCAATTTCCTGAGGTTTACGGATCTCTCTATGATAAATAGCAAAGGTACCTAACACTTGCCCATCACTGGCTAGTATAGGTTCAGACCAACATGCTTTGACTTGTGCTTGTTCTGCTAGCGGTAAAAAGTTAGCCCAGTATGCATGTGAAAAAATATCACTCACTATGACTCGCTCTGCTAGCGCAGCAGCGGTTCCACATGAACCGACACCATGCCCTATTTCTAATCCTATAAGCGCTTTATTATAAAAATCGGGTAGTGATGGTCCATAACAACGCATGACCTTTTCACCAGCATCATCCAATAACAAAATACTACAAATCATGTCTGGAAATTCGCGTTCTACGCCGTCAATCATTTCATGAAAGGTCGATTTCAGCGGTGTTCCATTTGCTACTAACTCCAATGCATGACTACGTAAACCACTCAATTGGTCTCTACTTTGCAATTTATTTGATAAATCACGCCACGCTTTTTTCTGAGCACGTAGTCCATGAGACTCTTGTTCGAGTTGCACATTAAGAAATTCATTTTCTACAATTTTTGCCAAATCACTTAATAGCTGAATCTTTTGAGCAGAAACCTTGCACGGCTTAGTGTCTAATGTGCACAATGCACCAACAATCTCGCCTTTGTAGACAAGAGGAATGCCGACATAACAACGAAATTTAGGCGAGTTTACGACATAATTGAGATGATGAACGTTATCATCTAATAAGGTGTCTTCAATAACTGTCGGTAATGTGTTTCGAATGGCAAAATTACAAATAGACTGATCACGAGTACTTTCATACGGCACATTATCGTGGGTAGATTTAGCCCAAATACGTTCTTTATCAACTAAGTTAACAAAGGCGTATGGCATCTCCATTAATGCCATAGCTAACCGAACAATTCGATCGAATCGTTCTTCAGGTAACGTATCTAATAACTTGAGATCAGATACGGCAGTACTACGTGCCCTATCTTTCATCGACGCTATTTTACTATTACTCATCAATATATTCTCCACGATTGCTCAGTCACTATAAATTGAAAACCGTTGCAGTATTATATAAGAATATTGCCATTGCATGACGACAACACACCTAAACTTTAGTCTTAAGAACTGAGTACCTTATGACATTAGTACTAATTTATTACACTCATGGCAAGGACAAAGAGACCATACCAGCAAATTACTAACTTCGTGACACATCAAAACTAATAACATCTCGAATGTGCTTTTGCTGTAACGCCAACATAATTAACCGATCAATGCCCAGCGCAACACCTGCACAATTAGGCAATCCGTGTGCCAATGCTTCGATTAATCGATAATCAATGGGTTGCTCAGTAAGCCCCTCTTTCAGCCGTTCTTTATTATCTTGCTTGAATCTCTCCAATTGCTCGTTTGCATCTTGAAGCTCATGGAATCCATTCGCTAATTCTATGCCTTGATAATAAAATTCAAAGCGACGAGCGACTCGCTTATCAGCATGTTCAAGTTGAGCTAAGGCTGCTTGTGATGCAGGAAAGTTGTACACGGCAATCGGTTTCACTAAGCCAATTTGGGGTTCGATGACAAAGCAAAACAAGCACTGCAATAAAGTATCTTTATTGGACTCCGTTGCAACAAAATCACCAAAGTCATAAGATAGAGCGACTTTTCTTATTGCTTCAATGTCAGCGCTCAAGGGATCAAGTTCAAGATGTTGTATAAACAAATGTTGATAGGTAATAATTTCACATTGCGGTGTGCTCAACACCACTTGTAATAACTCATCAACCTCATCAATCAACGCCATATGATCATAGTCGGGTTGATACCATTCAAGCATTGTAAATTCAGGATTATGGTGACGTCCCGACTCTTCATTACGAAACGCTTTACTCATTTGATAAATGGCACCACTTCCAGCACACAACAATCGCTTCATGTGAAATTCTGGTGACGTTTGCATGTACAACTGTTTACCGTCAGCAAACCCAGGCCCAACAAATGTTGTGTCGAACGTATGCAGATGAACATCGGTAACTGTTGCTTGCGACAGCGTCGGCGTTTCAACTTCCATCACTTGTCGCTTTTCAAAGAATTTGCGAATTTTTGCTATAATTTTTGCACGATTTTTTAACGTCGCTATTGATGCACTAGGTTGCCATTGCATAGTATTTTCCTCATAAAAAAACCCGATTAAGCTTTCGCTTAATCGGGTTTACAGGGCAATAAGAATTACTTGCTTACGCGAGAAACATATTCGCCGGTACGAGTATCAACTTTTAACACTTCGCCAATTTGAATAAATAGCGGAACGCGAACTACAGCGCCAGTGCTAAGCGTTGCTGGCTTACCACCAGTACCTGCTGTATCACCTTTTAGACCAGGATCTGTTTCAGTCACCTCTAACTCTACAAAGTTAGGTGGTGTAACGATGATTGGGTTGCCGTTGAACAACGTGATGATACATTCGTCTTGCTCAACTAACCATTTAGTTGCATCGCCAACTGCTTTTGCGTCAGCTGCAATTTGCTCAAATGATTCATTGTTCATGAAGTGCCAAAATTCACCGTCGTTATATAGGTAAGAAAGGTCACATTCCATCACGTCAGCAACTTCAAAAGACTCACCAGACTTGATAGTTTTTTCTAATACTTTACCAGTAATTAATTTACGAATTTTTACGCGGTTGAAAGCTTGGCCTTTACCTGGTTTTACGGTTTCGTTCTCGATGATTGTGCTTGGCTCACCTTCAAACATTAACTTTAAACCATTTTTAAATTCATTCGTGCTAACTGTAGCCATGACTTCCTCATTATTTTTCTGAGCGCAGTGCTCATTTTCAGTATTATTTATCTTAAAAAGCGGAGACTACCTTACAGCCAATTCTAATAATTGCTATAGTCCACTCATCATTAAATTTTTAATCAGCCGATTCTACCTGATTAATTGCCAATCTAAAAACAAATGCCGCAGATAGTCGTTCAAAATATCATTCCACATCAAAGTTCTTGGCAAAAAGAGCTGGGACAAGTCTTTACTGATCCCGAAAAGCTATTGCAATACTTAGCGATTGATCCCACGGAATATCAAGCTTCTTTTAAAGCCCGTAAACTTTTCCCAGTGAGAGTACCAGTACCATTTGCCGATCGCATGGTGCAAGGTGATATTAATGATCCTCTGTTAAAACAGGTTATGACATCCAGTGACGAATTTATCACGCAAGCAGGGTTTAGTGATGATCCTTTAAAGGAACAAGATACACCCGTTTCAGGGCTATTACACAAATACGATAACCGTGTATTACTCATGCTTAGAACAGCCTGCGCAGTCAATTGCCGCTATTGCTTTAGACGTCACTTTCCGTATCAAGAAAACAGCGTTAATCAACAAGGCATTAATGAAGCACTTGATTACATCAGCGCGCATCCAAAAATTAATGAAGTGATTCTTTCTGGCGGCGACCCGCTGATGGCTAATGACAATCATATTGTTCGATTAATAGAATCATTATCAACTAATTCAAATATCACTAGGTTAAGAATCCACACACGTTTGCCTGTGGTTATTCCGTCGCGGATAACTGATGAGCTATTAAATGCCCTTAAAATGGCTCCTTTCAATGTAATTATGGTGATGCATATCAATCACGGTAATGAGATTGATACCGAAGTAGCAACAATGGCGCAATCGTTAAAAGCGGCTAATGTAACTTTATTAAATCAAGCCGTATTACTTAAAGATATCAATGATGATGAATCGAGTCAGATTACATTAAATGAGAAATTGTTTGCTGCGGGTATCATGCCTTATTACCTTCATTTGCTAGACAAGGTGAACGGTGCTGCACATTTTGATGTTCCTGAAAAATCAGCGATCAACTTAATGCATCAACTTTACCGACAACTTCCTGGTTTTCTCGTGCCAAAGTTAGTGCGTGAAATAGGTGGAGAAGCCCACAAAACACCAATTGATTTGGGATTGATGCCCAATTAGTCGACTTTTCACTAGCGTCAAAAAGCCGCTGCGCTATAATGCGCTCAAATTGTAATTATCACTGAGATTGTTATGTCACACACATCGTTATTTGAAGCGTTAACAGAAAATATTCGTTTAATTTACCGTCAGTCAATTGATGCTGATAAAAAGATTGATGAGCTACGCCAACAAGACCTGGCAAAATTTGCCGCTATTTTTGATGAACAGCAAGGTTTTACGACTAAAGCTAACCGCTTTACGCCATATGCAGAAGAATTAGGACATGATCTTGTCGCGCTGCAACAAGGTAACCCAGATGATGTATCAGCAAATGTGCAGCCGCTAGTTTCAAAAATTGAAATCCAATTGCAGCTGCTACAAGTGTTTAAAAGTAACCTAAAAGCTAAACCTGACGCTTCTTAAACATCAGGCTTATATGCCAGTTGAACCAACTGGCATATAGCGTTAAGCAGCTTGTTGGCCAGCATTATCCATTGCGAATGCCGCCATAATTTGTGATTGGCGCTCTACTAACGTATCGCTAATAAAACAAATACGATCACCTGTTTTATGCTGTTCCATAATGCCAGGAATTTGTTGTGCTAATACATCGTCATCTTCGCTCAAAGCGTATAGTGCAATTTCTTCACCAGGAATAGAATCAAGTGCTTCATATGCACCAGTGCCAACCGGCGTTAAATTGATATCGTTATCAATAATTTCACCACCAGCTAACGCGCAGTAGATTTCTTCACCTGAGAATTCACTTTTGATAACCATATATTGAACATGACCTTCGTGCTCTAGGCCTAAGCTGTTTAAAACCATTTGATCTGTTTCTACACTAGCGCGAGCGTTTGCTGCAATTTCACTTTTAAACATAATAATATCCTTGGTTCATGTGTCAGAAAATGGACTTCACACTGACAAGTTATAGATATTTTTATTAAAGCAAATGCAATGCCAACTTATATCGAATTATTTAGATCCTAAAAGATCAATAACTTAATTAATTTTTTAGAATGTCAAAAAACAAAAAACGGCAACAATTGTCATTGTTGCCGTCAATAAATTGAAAACAGATACAAATTTACTGGGTTAATTCATTACGCATCCACTTCTTTAACATCGCTTTTTCATATCCTAAGGATTTAGACGCTGTCATTGGTGAGCCCATATTAAACGCAATATCTCTGAAGCGTTTTCTTTGTTCTTTAATGACTTTTCCTTGTTGATCCACCAGCGAGTATTCAATATCAATCATTGGTGGATAGATACTTTTGACAACTCGAATATCGTTTCCGGCGCCCATCATAGGCCTGATGTCACCAGCAAGATCTAAATCATAAATCTTAAGCGTAATAGACTCACCAGCATTAAGAAACTTAGGGAGTTGCTGTTGCATATAGCTTTCGAGATCCTTAATAACCCTTGCGCGGTAACGTTTTTTATTGCTATTGGCACTATCTACGTCACGGAATTTTTCTGGCTTGACCCAATCGATCGACACAGGATCATCATTTTCACTTGCCTGAGCTTGATTAAATATTAATGTTGAACACAACACTAATCCGGTCACTAAAGGCTTAATCATATTATGCCTCCTTAAATTTTGTGGTTTACGTCGTTGAGTTGCTGGCTAATAACGATGAATTTTACGTTACTAAACTCAAATGGCTCTAGGATAGAGCGACAAATAATACAAAAGTTCCACTGAATATCAGCTTAAATACTTTTGAGCTGCTCACACATCATTCAATTTAAATTAATACCCTACAACTTATAGATTATAATTGGCCATAAACCAGTACCATTATCCGAAAGGGACTCTTATGAAAGCTATTTTGTTATTATCATTACTCGTTGCTCAAACACTCTCTTTTACAGTCGATGCATCGACAACTAACAAGGAGAAATGGATTTCGATCACCATCGATAATGACGCATTTGTCGGTAACGATAGTGGTTATTCAAATGGATTATTCGTTTCAACATTTGAAGTGAATGAAAAGCCTTCAAAAACGCCAGACAATGATTTTTGGGTTTCGCCGCTCATGTGGAGCATGCCACAAGACAATTTTACTCTAACAGCAAATGCCTATTCATTTGGTCAATCACTTAATACGCCAAGCGATATTAAAATAGAAAATCCAGACTCAAATGAATTACCCTATTCAGCCATTCTAGCGATGTCTAATAGCTATATCACCGTCACTCCAGACTATGCGGATTTGGCTACCACCACACTTGGTGTTGTCGGCCCCATGGCACTTGGTGAAGAAGTACAGACGTTTGTTCATAAGATTCTAGGCGCTAATGAACCGCAAGGTTGGGACACTCAAATAAGAAATGAGGTTGTATTTGAATTGAGCCGCGCCAGAAGTTATCGCGTATGGCACACACAAGATAACAGTTTTGATGTACTAGTGAATGGCAGAGCTTCACTCGGCACTATAGAAACGGCGTTAGATATCGGTACGTTCGTTCGCTATGGTAACAACCTCGATAAATCTCATGCGACAACATTATTGTCTGCCGCTAGGATTTCTAATCCAATAGCAGTAGATGGTTGGTATTTATTCTTAGGCTCTCGCGTCGGTTATATGTTTAATAATATCGCTGTTGATGGCAACACATTCAAAGATTCGCGCTCTATCGATTATCAAAACCAGTATGTCAGCCTAACAACTGGGTTTGCTTATACATGGCATGACATCTCCATTACTTTTGCGATCAATGACTTCAACATACTAGAAGACAGCGAGCAAGAACAAGCCCTCGCTGACTTAACAGAATTTGGCACCATTAGCTTTTCTTGGAAAATATAATAGCCTGTGCTCGGGTTATAATTGCAGAAGCTTGGCGTTTACCATTAAGTAATGCGCCAACAAAGGTTGCTCTAACAAACAAATCATAAATGAGTAGTGACAGTATTATCGTCAATGTACAAATCACTCCCCATTTTAAACTCCAATGCCAAGATAATTCAGCGACTGCTATTTGTAACCACACCACGACTGGTAAATGAATTAAATAAAGCCAATATGATGCATCAGCAAGATAGCGAATAACGGCTGCACTTTTTGACATTACAGCTCTAAAAACTGAAATTGTTAAAGATATTAAACTACACATCATCAACGCATAACTGACTAAATAGCCTAGTTTTATCCACGCATAATAATCATGAGCACCTTGTATTTCATACCGTGACAACACAAGCACAGTAACGATAGAGACAATACAGACAGCTACTAACCACCAGCTAAAGCTTGTTAAACTATCTAAATTGTCATTTGTTCGAGCAAGCAGCCAACCAAAACCAAAAAAACCGCCATAAAGAAAGAATACAGGCCACATTGGCCATAATGATTTATCTGGCGTATCAACCCCCCAGCCATTCATAAACCACATACATCCAGTAATCGGGAGTATTAACAGCACTTTAATAAATGGTGTTTTCGCCAACGAATTAATTAGCTTATCTACACGACTAGTAACAATCGCATTAATGCGGTCATTGGCAGTAATTAAACAACGTAATAAAAGCGCTGAACCAGAAATAATAAGTAAATAGTATAAAAACCACAGATGAGTTCCGACGAGAATATCTTGGCCATTAAAGCTATTTAGTCCGCTTAACAGACCAGCCCAAATATCAACATCACCAGTCATACTTTGACCACCCATGGTCCAGCCCGAAATAATAAGTGGCCGCAACAATATCCATCCAACAATAAAAGGAATACCGATGCGTATTAATCGTGATTTTAAAAAATACCTAACACCGTGTTTTGACGCACTTAAACAACTCAAATAACCCGCAATCAAGAAAAACAGCTCCATTCTAAAAGAATGACTAACGACAACAAATGCGCCGATGTTACTACTGGTATTAATATCCATTACAGCCCAGCCAATGAATATCGGCATAAACGATAAACTGGCATGAAATACAATGCCCAATATCAATGCAAAAGCACGTACACCATCTAAATACTCTATTCGAGCACCATTTAATTTTGTATCTTGCATGAATCAATGCCTCTTAAGCTAAACGTATAGTAGGGCTTACTAACAAGCCCTACTTCCACAAAATTTTTACTTAATAGGATTAATAAAAACTAACAGCATCAACTTCAAAATCAAAAGACGATTTTTGTAAGCCATAGGCCACAATACTTAAGCTATTGAGCGTTTTCTTGTTCAATGTAGTTTGCTGAGACCAAGCTCTTTTCATCGACTCAAACGGGATATCAATGGTGTGAAATTTATCATCTGCTTTCACCATAATTGGCGCCGCGTGATAGTCAAAATTGGTCACTTCGCTGCTGTTTGCGGAAAGAGAAAAACTGCCTTTGCTAGATTTTAGTGTTAAACGAACGCCATCGAAATTACTTGCGTCAAACGCCTGACCCATTGCCGCAAGCGGCAATACCAAACTCGACCAACCTGGTTGTCCGCGCGGTGGTAAAATATCGCCTTTCAAATGAATAACACCATCTTTGATAGACGATTTGGCTTGAGTGCCGCCGCCTGCTGCTGCGTCAGTAATAAATACTCGTTCAATACCCTTACTCGTTTGTTTTTGATGGTCAAATCCATCAATCATCAGAGTACTCTCTCCAGCTATAACAACGGTTGATGTCGCTGCAGTGATTGAAAGTGCTAATATTAGTTTTTTCATATTCATCATTTTATTTCTCCAAATTAATCAATCTGTCGTTGTGACATTGACTAATAAGTGCCGACTTGAAAAACAAAGGTGACAAAAATAATTAAATAAAAAATTTGTCACCTTTTTAGAGCCAAAAGGCACATACTAGTATTAACTTTGAGAACAATGAATTATGAGTATATTTAAAAAGCCTTTATTTGCAGCAGAATCCGAAGACGCAAGCCTAGTGATGCACTCGCTGGGTGGTGATCGTGACGCGTTTTGTCATATCGTTAGCCGTTACCAAACATTGTTATGCTCTATTGCTTACTCGTCTGTAGGAGATATAAAGCACAGTGAAGACATTGCGCAAGAAGCGTTTATTGAAGCGTGGAAGAAACTGGATACACTGCACGATCCTCAAAAATTAAAAGCCTGGTTATGTGGCATATTGCGCTTTAAAGTCAGTCGTTACTTTCGAAGAGAGAAAAATCAAGCCACCCGCAACAGTAGTGAACTCAATGAACAAAATACCAGTCAAGCAGTAAGCACTGAGCTCGAAGACAATGCAATAAGCGAGCAACATCAAACATTGCTTTGGAAAACACTTGATGGCATCGAAGAAACATACCGCCAACCACTCATTTTATTTTATCGCGAACAGCAGTCCGTTAAGCGCGTAGCTCAAGAACTCGACCTATCGCAAGATACCGTAAAACAACGCTTATCTCGTGGGCGTAAGTTACTCACTAGCGCCATGACAGACCTTGTTGAAAATGGATTAAAAGAGAGCAAACCGAGTATTGCCTTTACACTAACGGTGATGAGTGCGGTTAGTGAACTAGCACCGCCAACGAAAGTTGCCGCGATGGGAGCTGGTGCAGGAGCCGTAAAAGGTGGCCTACTTGTGAATATTACGACGGTTTTGGCAGTGTTAGCCTCGTTTTCTGGACTCATTAGTTCGTTCTTTGGTCTCAGAGCGAGCCTTGATCAGGCACGGACAGTGCGAGAAAGAACACTTGCGATTAAGAGTGCTGCGTTATTTATTAGCTTTGCAATCGTCTTTGTTGCTGGGGTCTTTTCACTCAAATATATCACC
Source organism: uncultured Gammaproteobacteria bacterium (assembly GCA_913060565.1). GTDB lineage: Bacteria > Pseudomonadota > Gammaproteobacteria > Enterobacterales > Psychrobiaceae > Psychrobium. The sequence goes on from CAJXRU010000018.1 coordinate 42,090, forward strand.
CTAGCAGATCCCGACAATGCGCTCATTTACACAGTAATTTCACAAATTATTGTTATCGCATTTATCTTGAGTTACGTACTCTTAGTGCCGCGGATGTTTAATGCTGTCCGTCAATTACGCGCTCAAGAACGGATCTTTGAACCTGAAGCCTTTTCACGCCCCGTAGATCAACAAGACTCAGCACAACGGGAATACAAATCTCGTTTTACGTTATTTGGTATACCGCTTTTTCACTTTCAACTGGGATCGTTAGAGCCGGGAGATAAGCCAGCGTTTGGCTGGATTGCAGGTGGCAGTCACGCACATGGATTACTCTTTGCTTGGGGCGGTATCGCTATCGCGCCCATTAGTGTCGGTATTGTTTCTGCTGGGCTAGTAACTATCGGCGGCGTTGGTTTTGGTGTAATTAGCTTAAGTGCAGCAGCAATAGGCGTATTTGCATTTGGCGCCTCAGCAATTGGTTACAAAGCGTATGCTTCTCTCTCTTCATTAGGCTGGGAAAGTGCTTTTAGCAATGGTTTTTCCATTGCTAACGATGCAGCTATTGGCTACATCGCCTACGCAAAGCAAGTGAACAACGATGCAGCAGCGCAAATAACCAATCTCACTACATTAAGCTTTAGCTATCCTTGGGTGCTAGCGAGCATTAGTTTTCTGGTCATAGTCCCATCTATTTGGTATGCCAGAAAAGTAAGACAAAAATTAGGCGCTTAATAATAGGCTATACCATCTAGGGTATAGCCCAAATATCTACAATAGAAATTCAGAAATAATCTTAGAGATATCTAAAACTTTAGTTGCACCAGAAAATTCAAACTTCACGCTGCCAATTTCAGAAAAATAGATTTCCAGCTCGGCATCTAAATCAAAGGTTCCAGCAGTCTCAACCGAATAGGCCACAATGTTTTTATAAGGCAGCGAAGTAAAGTCTTTTTTACTGCCCGTTAACCCTTGCACATTGACGGCGATAATACGTTTATTGGTAAAAACCACACCATCGCGCATAGATTTATACGCATCGACAATGTCTTCATCGTGCAACAAAAGTTCGCTAACTTTTTCAGCATATTCAGGGTTACTTTTAAGCTTAAAGAATCCCTTATTGTTGAAATCGATCATCTAATTCATTATTCATTATTCATTATTCATTATTCCTGTCTCTTATACACATCTGACGCTGCCGAC
>CAJXRU010000019.1 GCA_913060565.1 uncultured Gammaproteobacteria bacterium
GAATACAAGGCATGATTTGTAATTAATGGTCATTCCCTGATTATAAATCATAACGCGGTAGTCGTTTTCTATCCAAGCTCCCTTCGGGCAAGGCGATAAGCGACCAACTACGTCGTTATAAAATATTGGTTAAGAGAACTTAACGACACATCTTATGCCTACCATTTGGCACGCTTCTCGACTTGCTGAAATCATGTACTTTCATTGGCAACGGGTATAATATGCCTCAAATCACTGTCTATTAAGGTTTCTTCCATTGTTTAATTCTCTGACTACTTTTGATTTTTTCCCAAGTCTTCCACTAGGTGTTACCAAACTAGACGGCACTGACAATCGCCAGTTTTTACAAGGCCAACTCACGTGTGAATTAGATTCACTCACCACCAGCCACAGTCAACTTGGCGCGCATTGTGATGCCAAGGGAAAAATGATGGCGAGCCTGCGCTTAATTGACAGCGGTAATGAAGTACTCGCTCTACAAGCCGCTGAAAATACCGCTATTCATTTGCCTATGCTGACCAAATACGCTGTTTTCTCAAAAGTCACTATCACCGATAGCACTGACGAGTTCATATGCAGTGGCTTACTAGGTCAAAACGCCCAGCAATGGTTAGCAGACAATTACGGCGCTGCACTTAATGCTGAAAATGACGCCGTGAATACTGACATTGGCACGGTCGTTAAACTTGATGAAATTAATGGACCGCGCTTTCTTGTGGTATCGAATAAAAAACAGCATACGGCATTAACTCAAGTGATAAGCAATGCACAGGCACAATCGCAATCAACATCGTTGTGGCAAGCATTAGATTGCGCCAGTGGTGCTCCACAAGTTACACCAGTAACTCAAGCTGAATTTGTACCGCAAATGCTTAATTTACAAATGATTGACGCGATTAACTTCAAAAAAGGTTGTTATATTGGCCAAGAAACCGTCGCTCGCATGCACTTTAGAGGGCTAAATAAGCGAGGGATGTTCATTTTGCAGTCTTCATCACATATTGATTGCAACGTCGGTGATAATGTTGAAAAACAACTCGGCGAAAACTGGCGTAACGCGGGAATTGTTGTCAGCGTTGCTCATGTTAATGAGCAAACTATTGCTTGTGCAGTATTACCGACAGATTTTGAACTATCAGAATCAGTTAGAGTAAAAAACAATGTCCAAGGAATCTTCACGGTGACAAAGCCAGCCTATTTTGTCGATTAAGCTAATTTACGGATAGATTTACTTTCTGCCTACAAAATAAATAAAAATAATATGGCTCATTTTACTAAATTATCGAGCGAGCAATTAACTGATTGCATCGCTCATTTGTCGACCCCGCTGCAACAGCAATTGAAATCGATAGTGTGTCGTGTTGATTTCAAAGCATGTTTCACCAGCGAACAAGTGCAAACGTTATTAGCGCATTACTCTGCTTCAGATAAAGCGAATAAACAGCAGCTTTGTCGTGATCTTATTCCACTGGCCCAAAGTTATAGTTTGGCACCCATCTCATCTTTTTATGTCGGTGCCGTAGCGATGGGAGAGTCAGGAAAAATTTACTTTGGCGCAAACATGGAGTTTAAAGGGCTCACACTCGCTCAAACCGTTCATGCTGAGCAATCGGTTATTACTAATGCATGGCGCCATCAAGAAACCAAACTTGTTATGCTGGCTGTGAGTGCTCCGCCATGTGGGCATTGTCGTCAATTTATTAACGAATTGAATGGCGCTGGTGATATCGATGTTTTAATCACTAAGCAGCCATCGACTCGCTTTGCTGATATTCTCCCAATGGCCTTTGGCCCGAGCGACCTAGGTATATCAGCTCGCCTAATGGTGTCGCCAGATAATCAGCTAACGCTGAAATCAGACTCAGTATTGGCTCAACATGCATTATCAGCTGCAACAAGCAGTTACAGTCCATTTAGTCTTAGCCCAAGCGGTATCGCGCTACAAACACCTAATGGGCTATATCTTGGTCGTTATGCTGAAAACTGCGCCTACAACCCAAGTTTATCTCCCCTACAAGGTGCTCTTATTTCTCTACACCTCAGCGGTGACAGTATTAGTGATATTTCAAGCGCAGTACTGGTAGAGCATAAAGAAAGCAAGGTATCACAAGAAAAAACGAGTAAGCAGCTACTTAGCTTGATCAGCGATGTCACGCTAGAGACCTTACATTGTAGTGTGAAGTAAACACGTTAAGTGTTATCAAATGTTGATTGCTTATTCCCCCTTGTGCAATCAACGCTTGACTCGCTACAATAAGTTCATTATTCGATTAGTGCCGTCATCATGAACTTGCCAATAATCTGTATCTTATTATCTGCTTTTGCTTTTCCTGGTGCCGCGCATTTTTACCTTAAAAAAATAAAAGTAGGAGCCTTATTACTAAGCTGTTTTTGCATCCCTTTCTATTTTGTTCTTGGCTTTGCAATAGACCAAATATTCTTGGTTTATCGCGCCTTGCTTACATTTAAAGTAGAACCTTCATTAAGCGCAATGTTTTGGTATATGTTTGAAAATTTTACTGATGAAAGTGAAATTCCATTTATTAAGTCCGCGGCATACTACTCGCTTGCATTTTGGCTTATTGGCATCGCAGACAGTCTAAGACTGGCATTAAAAGAGAATAAATTGCACTAGATAGGTTTGTAATTGTCGAAAATTTAGGTACATTGAATCCCAGAGCGCACTATTTTCTTCCCCCGGCAACAAACGCTGTCATTTTTAAAAGCACAGTGATAATGAGTTAGCCATTTAGAGCGATAAGTAACAATTCATCATAAGGATCGTGGCATGCAATTAGCACAACTCAATATCGCGCAAGCAAAATATGACTTAGACGCACCGCAAATCAAAGACTTTGTTGATAATTTAGATATCGTCAATACGACTGCAGAAAATAACCCAGGATTTGTATGGCGCCTTAAAGATGATTCTGGCAGCGCCACTAATATTCAAGCTTTTGATGATCCAAACATGCTCGTTAATATGTCTATTTGGCGAGATGTCGACAGCTTAAAAGATTTCATGTTCCGCACACATCATAAAGACTTTATGCGTCGTAAAGGTGAATGGTTTCATAAGTTGGAGCAGGCAAACTATGTTATGTGGTGGATTGACGACAATCATATTCCTACCATCGAAGAAGCATTAAATCGGCTTGAGCATCTTAGAGAACACGGTGAAAGTGCTTACGCATTCTCTTTTAAGAAAGTCTTTAACAAGCTTATTTAATCAATTAAATAGACGTCTGGTTGGTTAAATAACTGCTGTATTTTTTCAAAGAAGCGCCCTACATATAATCCATCCATTACGCCGTGATGAACTTCGACCGATAACGGCATCATTAGACCTTGCGTTGTTCGAGTCGCTTTGCCATAAACTATTTTAGGAATACTATCGATTACTGCCGTATTGCGGGCATTGGTAAAACTCGAAAAACTCACCCACGGGATCACGGACATGTGAACTTCATTTTGCGCTTTTTCGCCGCCAACAAACTGGCTGGCAATAAAAGGATTAGCTTTAGCAGTTTCTTGGGCGATGCGTGCTTTTTCATCAAAATCACTAAATGAATGTGCATACGGAAATCCACAAAAGCGCATCGTTTCATCATCAGCTAAGATGGCGCAACTCACTTTAATTTTCTCATAAAGACGTACTTCATTGTCAACAATACGCAGCTTGAATGGCGCTAACTCGTTAATTGCTATCTGTGTTAAATACAGGTAGGCATGAAAAAAGCTCAGTTGCTTATCCTTACAATAGGCAAGCAAGTAACTGGCGTCAATATCGGCAATGATATTAAACCAAGGATGAGTGGCTAATTGATAAAATTTGAAATGCTCTGCACGCGGCCAGCTAGCCAGATCGATAGTTTGATAATTAGACATAACAACTCAGTTATAAATATTTAGATAAATTATTGGCCAACATTCTAATCAGCCTTTGACGCGCTTCCTTGGCAGCCCACGCAATATGCGGTGTTATAATTAGGTTATCACCTTGAAAATTCAGCAATGGATGATTTGACGGCGGCGGCTCTTGTGATAGCACATCAAGTGCTGCCCCAGCGATAGATTTATGCGTCAGTGCATTTAATAGTGCTTGCTCGTCAATCAAAGGGCCGCGAGCGGTATTTAATAGCAAGGCGCTAGGTTTCATCAGGGCTAATGCATCTTCGTCAATGATATGCTGATTATCCGCCGTTAAGGGGCAATGCAAAGTCACGATATCACTTTGCTTAAGTAGCGTCTCAAAACGCACTCGCCCTTTTCTAATAACATCATTATTTGGGCGTTCTGCAATCATGACAGACATTCCAAATGCGCGAGCGATTTTAGCCACCGCTTGTCCAAGTCCCCCATAACCAATAATACCTAAGATTTTATCTTGTAATTCATAGGTCGTGAAATCCAAACAACTAAAGAATGCACTGTTAGGCCAGTCATTGTTATCAATATACGCTTGATACGAACGCGCTCTACCAATTAACTGTAACAACAACGTAAAGGTATGTTGAGCAACTGCCTGATCGCCATATCCCTTCACATTCACCACATTTATGCCAAGCTTTTTAGCACACACCAAGTCAATGTTATTCATTCCCGTCGCAGCGATCCCAATCACTTTCAGCTGCGGTAACGCCGTTAATAGCTGCTCTGTGAGCACCACTTTATTGGTAATGATAAACTGCGCGTCATAACAACGCTCTACAATTTGTTCAGGGCTAGTGGTTTTAAAACTATGCCAGCTATCAAACAAATCAGATAGCGGTGCCAAATCAATATCTTGGCCAAGAGTGATTTGATCAAGTAAAACGCCTTTATTCATAACTAATTAATGTGAACTTGCGAAAATGTTGTTAGTCTACCGTTTAGATAAAGACAACACTAGCGCTCATGAATAAACCTTTAGCAACTAATACGTCAAAAGAGAAACAACATTGGTCACAATGCCCCAAATGTCGGATGATTAGAGGGATTGTGCTGTGGGCGATTATTTCAGGTAGCATTTATTTGTATGTTTATTGATAATAATTTGCAATTAGTAGTGTTAAAACAATGTACTTTTCAAATAGTACTATATAATGCAATTTTTACGCTTGACCATAATGACTTAGGCCTTTGAAACTCGACGTTAAAAACTATGTGGATTGACATTTCATCATTTGGCGCAGCCGTTAGCTACGGCGTATGCCTTACCCTAGTATTACGCAGCTTATTTGCTCATGCCCCACTCAACGAAAAGTTAGTGTTTGGCTTTGCAATTATTGGTATTGGTTTTCATAGTGTTTCATTAGGGAACGTTGTGCTAGGCAGCGATGGCACTAACATGAGTTTGTTGGTGGTTGCATCAATTGTCAGTTGGCTGATTGCCGCATTACTAACGATTGCAATCCCCAAGTTTGCCATAGTCACTTTACTTCCCGTTGTATTTGGGTTTGCATTATTAGCTGTGCTTGGTGTCTGGTTGGTTCCATCAAGTTTTATTACACATTTTGAAACGCGTCCTGGTTTATTACTACACATTACCATTGCTCTAAATGCTTACAGTACTTTAGTCATTGCCGCATTTTACGCGATTCAATTGCACTTAATAGACTCTCGATTAAAGAGCAAAAAGCTCAACATTGCCAGTACTCCTCTGCCACCACTTATGACTGTTGAAAAGCAGCTTTATCAGTTAGTGATGACAGGGTTTGTATTACTGACTCTTTCTTTAGCTAGCGGCTTTTTCTTCCTAGAAAACATGCTAGCTCAAGGACAAGCCCATAAAACTGTTTTATCACTCATTGCTTGGGCATGTTACGCCTACTTATTGTGGCAACATCACCAACAGGGCGTGAAGATAAAAACATCAGTTCATGTCACTATCATTGGCGCAGGTCTGTTAACACTGGCTTATTTTGGCAGCCGCTTTATCAGCGAAATGCTGCTAGCCTAGCCTAACTTTGACTATTGCCCTCTTGACCCTAAGCTGTTATCACCGTATAACGAGCTATTAATTATTTAAAGGAACTCCATACTTGGACAGCATATCTACCCTAACGCTCTTTGGGATCCTGTTCGGACTTATCTTATTGTCCGCTTATTTCTCAAGCTCAGAGACAGGGATGATGTCGATTAATCGTTATCGATTACGCCATCAAGTCAAGAATAAGAATAAAGCAGCTAAGCGAGTCGACAAACTTTTACAGCGTCCAGACCGCTTAATTGGCCTTATCTTAATTGGTAATAATCTTGTTAATATTCTCGCATCATCCATTGCCACTGTGATTGGTATTCGTTTATTTGGCGATGTTGGTATTGCTATTGCCACAGGTGCATTAACACTCGTTATTCTAATATTTGCAGAAGTCACCCCCAAGACGATTGCCGCTTTGCATCCTGAACGAGTAGCCTTTCCGAGTTCGTTAATTCTATTACCATTGCTAAAAATACTTTACCCGTTCGTATGGCTTGTAAATATCATTACTAATGGCCTACTACGATTACTTGGCGTGAATTCTAATGCACAGGGTGGTGATCAACTTAGCAGCGATGAGCTACGATCTATTGTGAGTGAAACCTCAGGTATGATCCCGGAAAAGCACCAACAAATGCTAACCAGTATTCTCGACCTTGAAAAAGTCACCGTTGAAGACATTATGATCCCGCGAAGTGAAATTGGCAGCATTGATATTAACGATGAATGGAAAAACATCCAGCGCCAATTAAGTCATTTACAACACACACGCATCTTGCTGTATAGAGACAAAATTGATGACGCGGTTGGTTTTATTCATGCCCGTGATTTAATGCATTTACAGTCAAAAGATCAGTTTGATAAATCAAACCTGATCCGTGCAGTACGCGAACTGTACTTCATTCACGAAGCGACTACCCTGAATGTTCAGTTATTGAAGTTCCAAGAAAATAAAGAACGTATTGGTCTAGTTGTAGACGAATATGGTGATATTCAAGGCTTAGTAACGCTTGAAGATATCTTAGAAGAGATTGTCGGTGAGTTTACTACCAATGTTTCACCTACGGTGAGTGAAGAAATTCAACTGCAAGAAGACGGTAGTTACCTTGTAGAAGGCTCAATGAATATTCGTGAAATGAACCGAGAAATGAATTGGAACTTTCCAACCGACGGCCCCAAGACCATTAATGGTTTACTACTTGAGTATTTCCAAGACATTCCAGACGAAGGCCTTAGCATTCGCCTTGCTGGATATCCTGTGGAAATCATCAATGTTGAAAATAACATGGTTCAAAGCATTCGCATCATTGCAGAGCTATACACACCAGAAACAAATGAAGAAGAAGTTGAAGAATAAGGCTTCTTCTTACTAAAAATAACAAGGATGTACCCTATGAAGATTCTAATTAGCACTATTGTTGCTATGTTTTTCGCGTGTAACGCGTGGGCTATTTCGATCAGTGATTTTAGTGACCACAACAAATACCGTAGCGTAAAAATTTCTCCGTCTGGAAAATATTTAGCGATATCAAGATTTCAAGATGGTGAAACTGATTTGGTGATCGTTGATACCAAAACAATGAAAGCGGTTAATCAACTTTATTTTAGACGTAAAGAAGAAATTGGGACCTTATATTGGGTTAACGATGAGCGTCTCGTTTTCAAGATTTTCGTGAAACACCCTTCTCAAGAAAACCCAGTTTATTATGGCGAGCTCTTTTCAGTTAATGTGGATAATACAAAACCAAAAATGATCTTTGGTTCGCGTATTATATTAACCAAACCTAAAACATCACGTGAACGCAAGATCTACGAAAACCACATTGCAATGCGTTCTTCATGGGCAAATATTGTTAATTTATTACCCAATGATGAAAAGCATATTTTAATCTCTGCAAAATCTTATAAGCGTTCGTCACCTGCTCGGTTATACAAATTAAATGTTTACACAGCGGCTATTTCTCCCGTAACAGAAGAGCCAATTGCCAATTCGAATATATTTTCTGATCGAGACGGTAATTTAAAACTGGCCATTGGATATAACAGCAAAGATCAAAAAGAAGTGTATCACTACAACAGCACGAATAATGAATGGACACAATCAACAAATTTAGAGCATGCCGGCGACTTTTACCCATTAATATTTAATGACAAAACAAATCAATTAACTTATTTAGATAATATTGATCACGATAAAACAAGCCTTTATCGTGCCGATATGACCACTGGGAAACGTCAACTCATTTACACCAACCCCAAATATGATATTGATTGGGTATCAATAGATGATGAAAGTACTAATTTATTTGGTTTAAAGGTACTGGAACAATATCCACAATATTACTTCCCCGATCTCAATCAGCCATTGCAGCGATTATATAAGCAATTAACTGAAAGTTTCCCAGGTCGAAATGTAAGTATTGATAGTAATACGAGAGACATGAATCAATTTGTTGTACGTGTATCTAGTGATCGCGAAGCAGTGGCATGGTACTTGTTCAATAAAGAAAAAAACGATGCAAAATTCATTGCTTCATCAACTAAACAACTACCTGCGCAACAAATGCAGTCGATGATGGCATTTGAGTTTAAAGCAAGAGATCAACAGAATATAAATGGCTACCTCACTCTACCTCCTGTTGCCGATAAAAAAAATCTACCCGCAGTAGTTCTAGTCCATGGCGGACCTTTTGGTGTTCAAGATAAATGGGCATTTAATAAAGAAGTCCAACTACTCGCTGCACATGGCTACGCCGTTGTGCAAATTAATTATCGCGGCTCTGGTGGTTATGGAACTAAGTTCCTGACATCAGGTTATCAACATTGGGGCGACAGTATTCAGCACGATATCATTGATGGAACGCGCTTTTTAATTGAGCACAATATTATCGACAAGGAGCGCCTATGTATCATGGGAGCCTCATTTGGCGGCTATTCAGCTGTTCGGGCACCGATGATGAGCAAGGATCTCTTTAAGTGCGCTATCGCAAGCTCTGGTGTATACGACTTAATCTCATTTACGAAGGATAGTGATATTGAAAAGCAGTTGTGGGGAAAATCGTTTTTAGAGCGAACGGTAGGATTGGATCAATATCAACTACAAGGCTACTCACCTCAATATACCATTGAAAACCTGAAAATTCCTTTATTGCTAACTCACGGAGAGCTAGACGAACGCGCCCCCTATTCACAAGCAAAGGCTTTTTATAAAGCATTAAAGAAAGCCGATAAGAAAGTGACTTGGGTAACCTATGATGAAGAAGGCCATGGTATTTACAACCAAGAAAACCGACTCGATTACTACCAAAAAGTGATAGATTTTCTACAAAAATACAATCCAATTTAGCAATAAACAACGCTGTTCGTTTATTCATATTCGAACAGCGTTGTTGCAGAACCGAACAAACCACTTAAAGAAATCATCCTCACCAAAATTAAATCATTGAATTTAAACAAATTTTAATATTGGCACACAACTTTCAATGTAACGTTATTTACAATCAACTAAATAGCGGCTTATGGATATTCAATTACAAGCATCATCACCAGCAAAGCGCAATTCATTAATTGCCATCACGTGCATAGGCACCCTTCTCATTCTTTATTTCACCTTAAAGCCATCACGTCCAAGCTTTGATATAAGTGAATTAACTTTCTCGACAGCCCAACAAGGGCCTTTAGATATTTACGTTAATAGCTTTGGTGAATTTATATCTCATGAAGAACGATTACTCACAGCGCCAGCACGCGGCAAGGTAGCTGAGATCTTACATCGTCCTGGCGCAATAGTGAGTCCTGAAACCATCATAGTGCGTTTGATTAATCCACAACTAGCGCAAGATGTTAATCAAGCGACTGGAGCGTTAAGTCAAACGAAAGCGCAGCTGGCAGCATTTAAGTTCGAACAAGAAAGTGCACGTTTAAACCACCTAGGTACCATTGAAGAACTTAAGGCGACGCTCGAACAAGCGCAGTTAGAATTATCAGTTAATAAACAATTGCTTTCATTCGGTACTGTCTCAAAGATCAAACTACAACGCGCAAAATTAGCCGTAAAACAAAGTCAGAGTAGCTTGGAGTTTGAGCAAAAGAAATATCAGCAATTCATCGAAATGCAGGGCCACCAGCTTACCCAAAAACGTATTGAAGTAGAGCAACAGCAGCGCAAACTTAACGTACTAAATGACCAACTCGACAACATGAATATCCGTGCAGGTCTCAATGGTACTCTACAAAACCTTGATATTGCCCTAGGTGAAAGTGTGAACTTAGGTCAATCGATTGCAAAGGTTGGTAGTTTAGACAAACTCATTGCTCGTATACGACTCCCCCAACGCCAAGCAGACCAAATAGACTTGGGTGCCAAAGTTATCATTGATACACAAAAAGGAAAAATAGCGGCTCACATTACTCGTATTGAAAGCGTTGTCACCGATGGCTCAGTACTCGCAGAAGCCTCACTTGACGGTGCACTTACTGCCAATGCTCGCCCCTCTCTTGCTATTAGCGCAAAAGTCTTTGTAGAACACGAATCAGACGCGATTCATATCAAGCAAAGTGCAGGATTTAGACCCAGCACTAAACAAACTCTATATGTGCTTACCAACAATCAGCTTGAACAGCGCAAAGTAACCTTTGGACATCTTACTAAAAATCAACTTATCATTGACGACGGCTTGCAAGCTGGCGAGATAATCGTCGCTAATGACATGCGTGATTTTCACCATTTTTCGACACTTGAATTAGTGCAATAACTCATTAAGGAATTTGACTATGACGCAGAAATTACTCGTTAGCGTAACCGACATTACAAAAAACTATCGCAATAAACAAATTGAAACCAAAGCACTCAAAGGCGTTTCTCTGAGTATTTATGAAGGTGAATTTGTCGCAATCACCGGCCCATCGGGCTGTGGTAAATCAACATTACTGTCCATTATGGGATTAATGGATACAGCCTCATCAGGTCAGTATACCATCAGCGACATTGATACGAGTCACCTAAAAATCGACCAGCGCACAATGATCCGCAATAAACACATTGGGTTTGTTTTTCAATCATTTAACCTTATTGATGACATGAGCGTCTTTGACAATGTTGCACTTATTTTGGAGCACAGAAAAACGCCGAAGGCTGAAATCAAAGAGCGCGTCGAACACGTTTTAACTCAGGTTGATATGCTGGCGCGTCAGCATTATCAGCCGAACCAACTTTCTGGTGGTCAACAACAACGAATTGCAATAGCACGCGCATTAGTTGGCAATCCAGATCTCATCTTAGTCGATGAGCCAACAGGTAACCTTGATACTGTTAATGGTGACAAGGTAATGGCACTGCTCGAAAAGCTAAACCATGATGGCGCGACCATAGTGATGGTAACTCACGACAGTCGTTATGTTCGATGCGCGAATAGACAAATTCAATTATTGGATGGAGAAATCATTACCGAAAAGCAATTGGAGGTAGTGGCATGAGTTTAGCCCTCAAATCCCTCGGTCGTGGTACAAAACGCATCATATCTGTGCCACGTTTAAGTTTGTCATTGATAATTGCGCTTGGCTCAACTCTTGGCGCTGTGCTCTGTGTGACAGCAATAGTATCTGCACTCATTGTTAAGCCACTACCAGGTGTGAGTAACGCGGCCTCATTAAGCGCTCTGAAACTCAACGTTACTTTTGGAGGCTCATTTAAACTAGATTTTATTACAGCACATGCGCTTAATCACGCCAGTGAGCACTTCAAAGATATCGGCCTTTGGACCTCAGTTGAAGCGACTCGAAGCAGTATTGATGTAGAGACCATTAATCATCCAGTTACCTTATTTAATGCCGGCAGTAACGCGACTGATGTTCTAGGCACGCGGCTAATCTTGGGTGATTTTGTTACAAACGAAAAAACACAATCTCACGCATGGATATCAAGCTCATTATGGCAAAGCGCGTATTCCGGCCTAACGACGGTACTGGGTAAAACAATGACCATTAACGGACAACAGTACATCATCGCTGGCGTGCTGGAAGATACCTTAGCAATAACCAGTAACGACCCCATATTACCAAATCAAGTATGGCGCTATAGCGATTTTAGTAAAGCGCTTGGCATGACAAAGACCGATAACATAGGCAACAATTCCCTCAAAAATATCTTTATCAAACCTCATAACGACAATATTTCAATGCCGACTGATGATGAAATTTTGCAGTGGTATAACTTGTATGTTGATACGCAAATCACCGTACCTGGGATACAAGATTTTGTACGAAGCATGCCAATGGAAAGTTCAATGACTGATTATCGAGCAAGCTTTTTAGACACCAGTTATAACCTTGCCATCGGCTTGTCAATCACTGCACTTGGTTTATTGTTAATGGCCAGCCTCAATCTAGTAAACCTCTTTTTAAGTCACTATCAAAGCCGTAGTAAAGAGTTCGCCGTTCAACTTAGCATGGGAGCCACGCCTTTAAAGTTACGAGGGTTAATGATCTTAGAAAACTTACCCAGCTTTGCGTTAGCGGGTATTTTTGGTGCATTGCTAGGCGCATGGCTCATTAAAGCACTGCCACTACTTTCAAACAATGAAATGCCTATGCTCAGCGCTATTAGTATCGATAAATTAACCTTAATCGTTGGTGCAATCATTGTTTTGAGCTTATCAATTGTTTTCGGACTGCTATCAATTACTAATATCAACAAACATAACTTGCAAAGTAATCTCAACAGCAGTGGTAAAGGCACAGCCGCGCAATCAAGTAGTAGCATCAGCCGGGCCTTAATGATTTTGCAAATATCTATTGCGTCAGTCTTAATGACGGGCTCTGTTATGCTTGCTAAAAACACCTACGATGAAGTCAATCAAAACCTTGGCTTTAGCCTCGACCTAGCGCAACAAATATCATTTAACATCAAAGACGAACAGTGGATAGAACAACTTAAAATATCAAATCAAGCAGATGCTCTAAATAATGAATATCAAGATTTCATCAAGCAATTGGGAAAGGATGTTACCGCGAAGATCCCTGACAGCGAAGTCGCTCTTGTCAATGATGGCGGGCTTTTAAGTGGCAGCATTAGCTTGCGTTCTAACTCTTCAACTGAAAATCCAGAGCAAATGTTGACCTATCAAGTTTATCACTATGATGCAGGCTATTTTGACGCGTTAGATATACCTGTTTTAGCGGGCACACCTCTAACAGCACAGGAAATAGCTGAAAAGTCTAACAAGGTCATCATCGATGAACGATTCGCAAGGGAGTTATTTCCAGAGATAGATTATCAAAAGATCATTGGACAACAATTACCCACGGACGAAGAAAAAATTGTAGGCGCTATTGTTGCAGAAACAGGGTTTGAAAAAACGCGTATCGGACCATCGATTTATACCCCCCACCACTCAGTGTCACGACGAATAACTTATACTTTGATTTTGCCTTTGGGTGTAAAGTTATCGAGCGATGAGCTCAAAGTTTACTTTGAAAAGCAATATCCACAACTTGAGTTAGTCGAGGCTAAATCACTCAAGGATATTTGGTTAGAGATGACAGTATCAGATAGGTTAACCCTCTATGTACTTATTGCTATTACATTGTTAACCATCATTTTGGCGGCTATAGGTATTTCAGGACTGACGTTGATGACCACTCATCAAAAGAAATATGAGTTAGCCATTCGCATGGCAACGGGTGCACGTCAGTCATCCTTAATGCGTTTTGTTATAAAAGACACGATGTGGATTCTCATTATTGGGCTCTTAATAGGGTTTACGTTATCGGTCTCTGGTTACGATTGGCTCAAAGAAAATATTAGTTTATTGCCAGAATTCAACTGGTTAACTTTGGGAAGTTTGGATATTGGATTGGTCATTGTTGTGCTACTATCGGTGATATTTCCTACTTGGCGCGTCATTAAACAAGATCCATTAAACGCGCTCCGACAAGAGTAACGCTTAAAATGAGTCAAACGCTGTTAATTTGTGATGATGACGCCGATATCAGATTGGCGTTATCATTATTACTCGCTGACCAAGGGTATAACATCATTGAAGCTGACAGTCCCAAAACGGTTGTAACTAATGCTCAGCGTAATCAACCTGATGTTATATTGCTCGATATGAACTTTTCCCGTGATACAACAAGCGGTCAAGAAGGACTATGGTTAATTGAGCAACTTAAACCTTTGTCCATTCCCATCATTCTAATGACAGCATGGGGCTCTATAGAATTAGCAGTAAAAGGTCTTAATTTAGGAGCTAATGATTTTATTGAAAAACCTTGGAATAAAGATCGTTTACTCAAGAGCATTCAACAACAGGTTAAATTACAACAATTAACCACAGAAAATCAGACTCTGAAACAATTGCTAACCCCCTCAACACAATCTCTAACGTGGTCAGCATTGTCACCTAGCATGAAACATGTTGAAGAATTAATACGTCAGATCGCGCCAACCGACGCTAACTTGTTAATTTTAGGAGAAAATGGAACCGGAAAGTCCCTTTTGGCACAGCGAGTCCATCAACTTTCAGCAAGAGCCGAGCAGCCATTAGTACAAGTTAATATGGCCGCCATCCCACACAACTTATTTGAAAGCGAATTATTTGGCCACCAAAAAGGGGCTTTTACCGATGCTAAATCTGCTCGTATCGGGCGCTTTCAGCTTAGCGAAAACTCGACATTATTTTTGGATGAGATAGGTACATTGCCACTCGCACTGCAACCTAAACTATTACGAGTATTAGAAACAGGGCAATATGAAATTGTTGGTTCCAGTACCACTCAACAAAGTAATGCGAGAATAATCAGCGCAACCAACGCTGACCTTTCATCATTGGTTTCTGCCGGCGAGTTTCGCCAAGATCTGCTGTATCGGCTAAATACCTTTGTGATAAAGTTACCGCCATTACGAGAGCGCCAACAAGATATTGAGCCCCTCACTCAAGTATTTATTAAACAGCTTTGTGATAAATACAACAAACCGCTTTGCGTGCTATCAACATCGGCACTGGCTAAATTAATAACTCATCAATGGCCTGGTAATATACGAGAGTTACAACACGTTATAGAACGAGCCGTTCTACTGTGTAATAAGCAAGAAATTGATGACAGCCTTATTTTGATTGACCATACAGAGCAACCGTCGCCTCGCCTTTTGTCAGATAATGACTTACACCTTGAACAACACGAAAAGCGCTTAATCAATCGCGCAATTGAAGTATCTAACGGACATATTACTGGCGCAGCAAAGTTGCTAGGTATTTCGAGAAACTCTCTTTATCGCCGCTTAGAAAAGCACGAGATAAATCATGACGCATGAACGCAAACTACAGCTTGGCTTATTCATTAACGCCAGTCTTATCATTTTGCTCAGCGTGATCATTACTTCTCAATTTCAGTGGTCAACATTGGCTATATCGACCCTAGTATTCGTTTTATTTCTTACCTTAGCCTTTGTGAGTTATAGCTATTATGAGCTTTGGCGACAAACATTAATGAACCTGACAAGTTACACCCAATTACTGAGTGAAGGCGTCACAAACGTCGCCCCATTACTCAATAATACCAATGGGCTTATCGATGAACTTCAACTAGAAATAAACAACCTTGCGACAAGTAAAGTAATGCAATCAGATTCAACATCCAAAACACTATCTGCGCTCATGGATGAATGGCCAATTGCTGTTGCATTATTTAACCAACACCAGCAGCTTTTATATCGCAACCCTGCAATGTTAGAGACGCTTAAGCTACCGCTGCTCATTGGTACGACAGCAGCACAAAGTGGATTTACGGCTCATGATAATAATGGCGAACTTACACATCCCGACTTTAACCAACAATGGCAAACGCAAAATCTGTGGTTTAACGATGATGAACAACGCATTCAAATGTTAACGGCGACGAATATAGGACAATCACTGCGGGCACATGAGAGCGTCATCCAAGAAAACTTGATTCGCGTGTTTAGTCACGAACTTAGAAATTCATTAACACCTATGGAATCAATGACTGACACACTATTGTCGCAAAAATCACCGTCACCACAAAACACTAAACTTGTACTAACAAGAATAAACCAGAGAAGTAAGCACTTACTTGAATTCATCAATCAATATGCAGATTTAAGCCGTTTATCTCAGCCCAATTTACGATGGTTCGAATTTAAGCCATTAATTGATGAATCAAAAACAGTATTACCTAACCATACAAAAGTTATCGTCAAAGGAGAAAAGCGTTGCTTTGGCGATGTTACACAGCTCTCAATGGTATTAATCAATTTGTTCAAAAATGCATTTCAAGCGGCAGCCGACGAAGATTTAGCATTAAACATTGCGCTTTATCATGACAATGGCCTCCAATTTATTGAAGTTGTCGATAATGGACTAGGCTTCACCAACCTTAAAAATGCGACCACGCCTTTTTATACGACCAAGCAAGAAGGAAGCGGAATTGGACTCGCCCTATCAAGAGAAGTCGTGCACCAGCATGGGGGGCAATTAATCATTGAAAACAGAGGGAATGCGGCGGGCGCAAAGATAACGCTAAAATGGCCAATCCACTAGCCTCTTCAAAATACGACCTTACAAGAAATACAGTTATAAGATATACCCTTTAGCGCTAAAACAACTGTTTAATCCACGGTTTGTTACATTTTATTTACATTTCATTTATGCCATAATCCGCTCGTTGTTCAAAGGGACTTGGTAAATCAATAATTCCTTTTAATAACAAGAATTAAAATTCAATGAATAAAAATAAACTATTATTGGCCATTGGCCTAACCGTGACTTCCCCGCTAGCTTTAGCTGATGTAGTACTAAGTGAAGTACTTTATGACGCACCAAATAACGATACGACTGAAGAATATGTAGAGCTATTTAATGCAAGCTGTAATGCTATTAATCTTAATGATTACAAGCTGCAAGATAATGGCGTAACCTACCAGCTTTCAGGCACTATCGAGCCAAGCAGTTACTTCGTCGTTGCTCGCAATGCGAATGGCTATCAAGGCTTATTTAACCAATCTCCTAACCTATCAAATCTTTCTCTAAGCTTAGGCAACTCTGGTGACTACGTTAAGCTACTTAAAAATAACAACACCATAGATACTGTTGCTTGGGAAGGTGGATTATCGGGCTGGAGCATTTCAACGCGCAACAAATCAATTCATCGCACATCACTTAGCTCTGGTAACGGTGCTTGGGCAGTAAGTAGTAATGCTGGCTCACACTTAAGCGGTAGCCTGAGTCATGACTGTGCCCCTGTGGTTGACGATAGCAAACTAGAAAATAATCAAGCTAAAACGGGTTTATCAGCAACCCGTGGCAACACATTAAACTTTACAATTGACGTACCAGCAAACGCGAGTAAGTTAGACGTGAGCATTGCAGGTAACAATGGCGATGCTGACTTAATTATTAGCTTAAATAACAAAGAGTTATGCAAGCCATACCTACACGGTAGCAATGAAGAGTGTAATCTAACTAATCCAGCTGCCGGTAGCTACTCTGTCGATATTGATGCTTACACGTCATTTAACAATGTGACCTTATTGGCTAAGGTCACCGCCGCGGCAGTTACTCCTCCTCCACCACCGCCTTCTGGTGATTACAACTATGATGTTTATTATCAATCAGCGATTGGCAAATCAGGCGCTACATTAAAGTCTGCCCTTAATGGATTGGCAAAAGATCACGTGCGCTTTAGCTACAGCCAAGCATGGGATGGATTAGGCTATGCGGATGAAGATCCAAATAACACTAATAACGTTATTCTTTTATACACTGGTCGCTCAGAGCCTAAAACTAATCGCGCAGGCATGAGTAATTCTCAAGATGCTTGGAATCGTGAACACGTATGGGCTAAAAGCCATGGCTTCCCAAGCTCAGGCCAACACGCCTACACCGACTTCCATCACCTTCGTCCTGCCGATGTAAGTGTTAACAGCGCACGCGGTAATAAAGACTTCTTAAACGGCGGTAGTGAAATTAGCGAAGCACCAGGTAACTTTACTGATAGCGACAGTTTCCAAGCAGCTGATACGGTGAAAGGCGATGTAGCCCGTATGATTTTCTATATGGATGTTCGTTATGAAGGAAACGACAATAGTGGAACGCCAGATTTATCAATTGCTAGCGGCACGACAAGTACTGGTGTTGCGCAATTAGGCGACTTATGTACGTTACTACAATGGCATTTAGATGACCCAGTAAGCAACTGGGAACGTCGTCGTAACAGCCGTATTTTTGAGTGGCAGAAAAACCGAAACCCGTTCATCGATAACCCACAGTGGGCAACAGAGCTTTATCAATCTCAGTGTCCTTAATTAATCGTAAGCCTCACGGATAATCGTGAGGCTTATTTAACACCAAAACATTAGTAATAAAACTTTCCAGCACTAAAGTTCCACTTGACCCAAACCTCATCAGCTAGTTATTCTAAGTTAAAGAATGTCACTGTAATGGTGCGTTAAAATACTCAAGGATGATACGGTGTTACTAAAACACAAACTTTACACCAGCCTTATCGCTGCAACATTGCTTCCTCTGTGTATTTCTACGCTATTTTTTTCAAACAGCCTACATGAGCTAACCAGTAACAAACTTGTCAAACAAGAACTACCAACCGCATTAAGTAACGTTCGCAACGCCATTGAATGGCAACTCTCAGAACCCATTGCAACCTCCCGTGCCATAGCAACTAACTCATTTGTAAAGCAGTGGCTTAAAGAAGGTGAGCCACTTAAAAGTACTGAGCAATACATTAATTATCTAAATAACGTCAAGCTCACTGATGATGCAATCAGTGCATTTATTGTGTCTCATACTTCACAACGATATTATTCATACAGTGGGGAAATAAGACAACTCTCCTATCCTTCTGACAATTGGTTTACCGATTTTTTATCATCTAATAAACGTTACGGTTTAGTCTTCGATATTAATAAACAGACAGGCAAAGCAAAAGTTTATGTAAACTTCGTTATAGAGGTGGATGGTGAACGACGTGGCCTAGCAGGTATTTCGCATTCGGTAAGCTCCATGAATGAAATCATTCGAAGCCAATCAATAGGCAATGGTGGAATAGTATATTTAGTTGATGCCGTCGGTGAAATAAAGCTTCACCCCGACCAATCGATGATTGGCGAGTCCATCCCACTTAACAACATTATTTATGGCCTTCAAACAACTATTGAACGTGATAAGCAGACACTTGTCTCATCAAGTATTCCACTGCAATCCTTAGACTGGCATTTGGTGGCAGAAATTCCAGAAGACAAATTGTATGGCCCCATCGATGAAGCTATTCGCAACAATCTACTATTTGGCGGCTTGCTCGCAGTGCTAGGTGTCATGCTCATTATTTTATTCGTTAACCGGATGTTTAGACCCATCGAACAAATTACAAACTCAGTATCTTCCCTCGCCACTAAGATAGTTGGTAAACATTAGGGTCTGTTGATCTTTTGAGTTCATTTTTGCAGCAATTTGTTTGGGTTTTCTACAAGGCAGAGCCTATGTGGTGTAGCTGGCTACACGAATAGGCGATAACGCCGTAGAAATAACAAACAAATGCTGTCCGTAGGATTCACCTAAAAGTATTTTGTGCCGCGTTATTCGTCATTCACCTAGGTAAACTAGGCATCAATCCTCATGCCTTGCCCAAAATCCTTTTAGATTGAACAAAATTTGAACCACACAGATCAACAGACCCTAATTCAGACATAAAAAAAGCAGCTCGAAAGCTGCTTTTTTATTAACTTATCAAAGGATAATTACTTTTTCTTAACCGCTTTTGGGTTAGGTAAATCAGTAATAGAACCTTCGTAAATCTCTGCTGCCATACCGATTGATTCGTGTAACGTTGGGTGAGCGTGAATTGTTAAACC
Source organism: uncultured Gammaproteobacteria bacterium (assembly GCA_913060565.1). Classification (GTDB taxonomy): domain Bacteria; phylum Pseudomonadota; class Gammaproteobacteria; order Enterobacterales; family Psychrobiaceae; genus Psychrobium. The sequence continues at coordinate 19,845 of CAJXRU010000019.1, forward strand.
GATGTCTTCAGCATCACAACCCATTTCGATTGCTAGGCCGATTTCACCAAGTAATTCACCAGCGTTTTCACCAACTAAAGCACCACCGATTACACGATCTGTGTCTTTGTCAAAGATTAGCTTAGTCATACCGTCAGAAACGTCAGATGCGATAGCACGGCCACTTGCCGCCCATGGGAACTTAGCTACTTCAAAGTTAACACCTTGCTCTTTCGCTTCTTTTTCAGTTAAGCCAACCCATGCAACTTCTGGGAAGGTGTAAGCGATTGAAGGAATAACTTTAGGATCGAAGAAGTGGTTTTGACCAGCAATAACTTCAGCCGCAACGTGCGCTTCATGAACCGCTTTGTGTGCAAGCATTGGTTGACCAACAACATCACCGATAGCGAAGATGTTTGGTACGTTAGTACGCATTTGCTTGTCAACGTTAATGAAACCACGCTCGTCAACATTGATACCAGCGCCTTCAGCACCGATCATAAGGCCATTTGGCGCACGACCGATAGCAACTAATACTGCATCGTAACGAATTGGATCTGTTGGTGCTTTCTTGCCTTCTACAGATACGTAGATGCCGTCATCTTTCGCTTCAACTGCAGTTACTTTCGTAGAAAGCATTAAGTTGAAACGTTTTTTGTTAGCTTTAGTGTAGATGCGAACCATGTCAGCATCAGCGGCTGGAATCAGTTGGTCAAACATTTCTACCACGTCTACTTCACTACCTAGTGATTCATAAACAGTACCCATTTCAAGGCCGATGATACCACCGCCCATCACTAATAATTTCTTAGGTACTTCTTCTACTTTCAGTGCGTCGGTAGAGTTCCAGATGCGTGGGTCGCTATGTGGAATGAATGGCAATTCGATTGGGCGTGAACCACATGCGATGATTGCGTTTTCAAAGTTAATGGTCGTGTTTTCTTCACCTTCAACAACTAAACTAGTCGTGCTAGTGAACTTAGCCGTACCCGTAACAGTTTTCACTTTACGCATTTTAGCCATGCCAGCAACACCAGCGCTAAGTTTGTTTACAACGCCTTCTTTGTAGCCACGGATCTTAGCGATATCGATTGTTGGCTCACCGTATGAAATACCGTGTGCTTCAATGTGTTTTGCTTCTTGAGTTACTTTAGCAACATGTAATAGTGCTTTAGAAGGGATACAACCAACGTTTAGACAAACGCCGCCTAGCTCTTTGTATTTTTCTACTAATACAACATCTAAACCTAAATCTGCTGCGCGAAACGCTGCTGAATAACCACCAGGGCCTGCGCCCAATACTACAACCTGAGTTTTGATTTCGTTGCTCATTTTCACCTCGATGTATGTTCATTTATACCAATGTATAAATGTAAGTATCTTTTTTGTTAGCGCAATTTTAACTAGCTACTCTGTTTATGTATAGCTTAATTGGCCACTTTATTCGTTTTAAAACAAAGCCGCTATTTTTACAGTAAAAGTAGCGGCTTTGTGGGCTAAAGTACTAGACGACGAATGTCTGATAGTACGCCTGCTAATGTTGCGCTAAAGCGCGCCGCTTCTGCGCCATCGATCACGCGGTGATCGTAGGACGTTGATAATGGAACCATTAGTTTAGGTAAGAACTCTTTACCATTCCACTTCGGTTTCATTTCAGACTTAGACACACCTAAGATAGCAACTTCAGGCGCGTTAACGATTGGTGTAAACGCCGTGCCGCCGATACCGCCAAGGCTAGAAATTGTAAAACAACCACCTTGCATGTCTGCTGCTTTTAGCTTGCCATCACGGGCTTTCTTAGATATTTCACCAAGTTCACGAGATAACTCATGAATGCCTTTTTGATCAACATCACGTACTACTGGAACGACTAGGCCGTTTGGCGTATCAACAGCAATACCGATATGAATGTATTTTTTCAATACTAAGCTTTCACCATCGCTACTCAATGATGAGTTAAACGTTGGGTGAGCAGCTAGCGCTTTAGCAGCGGCTTTCATAATGAATACAAGTGGCGAGATTTTAAGACCAAGCTTTTGTTTTTCAGCAATCGCGTTTTGCTCTTTACGGAACACTTCAAGTTCAGTGATATCTGCTTCGTCAAAATGTGTAACGTGTGGAATTGTCACCCAGTTTTTATGTAAGAACGGTCCAGAAATCTTCTGAATACGTGATAATGCTTTCACTTCAACTTCGCCGAACTTAGCAAAATCAACTGGCTTAGCCTTAACCACTTCTAGATAGTTGCCATCGCCAGCTGGCGTAGATGCCGTTGCTTTTGGCTTAGCAAGCTCTGCTTTAACGTAGTTTTGAACATCATCGCGTAATACGCGGCCTTTACGACCTGTGCCAGCAACTAGTGTTAAATCAACACCAAATTCACGAGCAATACGACGTACTGACGGACTTGCGTGTGCCGTGCCTTTGGCAGCGGCTGGTGCTGGCGCAGCAACGGGCGCAGGTTTAGCCACCGGTGCTGGTGCAGCTGGTGCCGCCTGCGGCGCTGATGCAATAGGAGCAGCTGCTTGAGTAACAACCGTTTCACCACCAGCAGTTTCAATCGTAGCGATAATAGTTCCAGTCGCTACTTTACCGCCAGTTTCAATACGCAGCTCTTTAACAACACCAGCAAACGGTGCAGGAACATCCATCGTCGCTTTATCAGTTTCAAGGGTGATTAAACCATCTTCTTGTGCAACGGTATCGCCAACTTTCACTAATACGTCGATAACGTCAACTTCGCCATCTTCGCCGATATCTGGCACGGCAACATCTTTGATGGCTGGCGCAGCAGTAGCCACTGGTTCGGCGGCTGCAGGAGCGGCCACAACAGCTGGTGCAGGAGCAGCTTCAACCGCAGGGGCAGCAGCAGGTGCAGAGCCTTGGGCTTCAAGAATAACGATTAATGAGCCTTCACCCACTTTATCGCCTACTGCAACCTTAACTTCTTTGACAGTGCCAGCGAATGGTGCAGGAACGTCCATCGTTGCTTTATCAGTCTCAAGCGTAATTAGGCCATCTTCCTCAGCAACAACATCACCAACGCTCACTAAAACTTCGATAACGTCTACTTGACCGTCTTCGCCGATATCAGGTACGTGAACTTCTTTCGCTTCACTTACTACTGCCGCAGCAGCAACAACAGGCGCTGCTTCAACGACTGGCGCAGGAGCCACTTCTTGAGCTGGAGCAGGCTGGGCAGCCGGCGCTGATGCACCTGCTACTGCCATTGCGCCAAGGCGTGAGCCTTCAGACACTTTATCACCAACACTAATGCTTAATTCACTAATAGTGCCAGCAAATGGCGCAGGAATATCCATTGATGCTTTGTCAGATTCAACGGTAATAATTGCCGCCTCTTCTTCAACGGTATCGCCAACGGCGACACAGATTTCAATAATTTCGACTTCTTCGCCGCCAACATCTGGGACTAGGATATCTTGTAATTCAGACATAATATTTATCCTTATGCGTAAAGCGGGTTAATTTTGTCACCAGAAATATTAAAACGCTCCATAGCGCCTAACAATACTGATTGCTCGATCTTGCCACGTTTAACCAATTCAGACAGTGAAGCAACGACAACGTGTGCTGCATCAACTTCAAAGTGAGAACGTAAGTTAGCACGGCTATCACTACGACCAAATCCGTCAGTACCTAATACTTTGTAAGAACCAGGGATGTAAGCACGTACTTGCTCTGCAAATGACTTCATGTGATCCGTTGAAGCAATAACGACGTTATCTTCGTCTTTACCTAATACTTCGGTAATGTAAGGTACTTTTGGCGCAGCCGTTGGGTTCAGCATGTTTTCACGCTCAACTGTTTGACCATCGCGACCTAACTCATTAAATGAAGTCACGCTAAACAGTTCAGAGGTTACATCATAATCGCTTGCTAATATGTCAGCCGCTTGACGAACTTGTTCAAAGATAGAACCACAACCTAATAGCTTAACCGTGTTAGCGCCGCCTTTAACAGTTGCGAACGGGTAGATACCTTTAACGATACCTTCTTCAACACCTTCAGGCATCGCAGGTTGTTGGTAGTTCTCGTTAAGCGTTGTAAGGTAATAGAAAATGTTTTCTTGGTTTTCACCGTACATACGTTCGATACCGTTTTGTACGATAACTGCTAACTCATAACCGTATGTTGGATCGTAAGATACACAGTTAGGAATAGTACCCGCTTGAATGTGGCTGTGACCGTCTTGATGTTGCAGACCTTCACCATTTAGCGTTGTACGACCTGACGTACCACCAACCATGAAACCACGAGCTTGCATGTCACCTGCTGCCCACGCCATGTCGCCAATACGCTGGAAACCAAACATTGAGTAATAGATGTAGAACGGGATCATCGGACAATCGTTCACTGAGTATGACGTTGCTGCCGATACCCAAGAGCCCATTGCACCTAACTCGTTAATACCTTCTTGTAATACTTGACCACTTTGGTCTTCACGATAATATGCAACTTGATCGCGATCTTGTGGCACGTATTTTTGGCCTTCGTGTGCATAAATACCTACTTGGCGGAACATACCTTCCATACCAAACGTACGTGCTTCATCTGGCACGATAGGGACAACACGTTTACCAATTGCTTTATCTTTCACTAATGCCGTCATCAAACGAACCATTACCATGGTTGTTGAAATTTCACGTTCGCCGCTGCCCTTAGTGATTGCATCAAAAATGCTTAACGAAGGAATTTGTAACGCTTCACTAAATTTAGGAAGACGTTTAGGCATAACACCACCAAGTGCATCACGACGTGCTTTCATGTACTTCATTTCAGCACTGTCTGCAGGTGGACGGTAATACGGTAAACTTGGTAAGTCTTCATCTGATACAGGAATGTTGAAACGGTCACGGAATTCTTTAAGTACTTCCATATCCATTTTCTTAACACCGTGAGCGATGTTTTTGCCTTCGGCAGAATCACCCATGCCATAACCTTTAACGGTTTTAGCTAAGATAACTGTTGGACGATCTTTGGTTGCTTTTGCTTGTGCATAAGCCGCGAAAACTTTTGCAGGATCGTGACCACCACGATTCAAGCGCCAGATATCTTCATCAGTCATATCTTTTACAAGCTCAGCAGTCTCTGGATATTTACCAAAGAAGTGCTCACGTGTGTACGCGCCACCTTTTTGCTTACAGTTTTGGTATTCACCATCAACAGTTTCTTCCATTAACTGAAGCAATTTACCAGATTTGTCTTTAGCGAGTAACGGCTCCCAGTGATGTCCCCAAATAACCTTGATAACATCCCAGCCTGCGCCGCGGAACTCACCCTCAAGTTCTTGGATAATCTTGCTGTTACCACGTACAGGTCCATCAAGACGCTGTAAATTACAGTTGATGATGAAACATAAGTTATCTAAGCCTTCACGTGCAGCAAGACCGATAGCGCCTAATGATTCTGGTTCATCACACTCGCCATCGCCCATGAAGCAATATACCGTTTGGCCTGAACAGTCTTTGATACCGCGATCTGTTAGGTATTTAAGGAAACGTGCTTGGTAAATCGCTTGAATTGGACCAAGACCCATAGATACCGTTGGGAACTGCCAGTATTCAGGCATTAATTTAGGATGCGGATAAGACGATAAACCATCATCAAAGGCTTCTTGACGGAAATTATCCATCTGCGCTTCAGTAAAACGACCTTCTAAGAAAGAACGTGCGTAGATACCTGGTGAAATATGACCTTGGAAGTAAACTAAATCACCACCATCAACATCGTTTGGCGCCTTGAAGAAATGGTTAAAGCCAACATCATATAATGTTGCAGATGACGCGAAGCTTGCGATATGACCGCCTAGCTCTAAATCTTTTTTAGACGCACGCAATACCATTGTTTGGGCATTCCAGCGGATCATTGAACGAATGTTACGTTCGATGTGCGGGTCGCCAGGCATTTGAGGTTGATTGGCAGTAGCAATAGTATTCAGATATGCAGTCGTTGCATTGTAAGGTAGATGCCCACCTTTACGACGTGCACTATCGATTAATTTTTCAAGAAGGTAGTGAGCGCGCTCTGCGCCTTCTTCTTTTAACACTGAATCAAGTGATTCAATCCACTCTTGCGTTTCTAGCGGATCGATATCATGAAGATTGATGCCTGACATAATCTTATCCTTTATGGTTGTTTGCCTTTTCTTAAATCAATGTTGATATAACAAGGCGTTTTTAATTTCTTTAACGCCTTTTATTAGGCGCTTCTACGTAAAAACCCCGCCATTAGGCAGGGTCATTGTTCTGAATTCTTCTAAGGGCTCGTTGCACCCTGGAATCTTCTTGCCGTACCGACAGTAAAACATCTTCGATAAAGGCTAAATGAGCGTTTGACGCATTACGTGCTTGTTCTGAATCCCTTGATATTATCGCTTCGATTAACGCCCCACGATGCTTGTTGCTCATTTCGACATTGCGCTCATGTCGATAGAGAAGCGTTAAGTTTTGCACGATATTTTGTCTAATCAGTTCGCTCATACTTAATACTAAATGCAACATCGCGACGTTATGTGATGCTTCAGCGATAACTTTATATAGCTCCACAATTGCATCAGCTTCTTGTTCAATACAATGTTCTAATTGCGCAGCAGCAATATCTTGCTGACAAGTACGTAGTCGTTCGAAGTCTGTGGCGGTGCCACGTATTGCTGCATAAAACGCTAGCATTCCTTCGGTAGCATGACGAAATTCTAGCAAGTCATACTGACTCTCAGGATCTTGAGCGATGAGTTCCAACACAGGATCACTTAAACTCTGCCACAATTGTTCTTGAACATAAGTGCCACCGCCTTGGCGACGATTTAGCAATCCTTTTGCCTCTAGAACCTGAATCGCTTCACGCACTGACGGGCGGGAAACTTCAAACTGTTTCGCAAGATCTCGTTCCGACGGTAGTTTCTCACTTGGACGTAATGTCCCTTCAAGAATCATCGTTTCAAGCGCGTCAACAATAGCATCTGATAATTTCGGCTGCCTGATTTTGCGATAGGTCATTTTTCCCTCTACTTGTCTCGCTCAAAACAATTGGTAATACCAATTAACCACTATAGGTAAATTTAACAAATATCACGACTTTTGTCTAGCATACGACAAGGTGAGAAATTAAAACTGATAACAAGTTCGAATTATTTTGTATTAAAATCAAAAAACCTCAATAAATGGCTAATTTATTGAGGTTTTCGTAATTGTGCTTAGGTTACTTTTCTATTCAAAAGCAGCGACCACAATTGTAAACACTTGTTTAAATAAAATGGTAAGACCATTAAACAAGTGTTTAAATTAAGTAACCAAATATCGTAAGAAATGACATAGCAACCACTAATAAGATAAGTGTTCTTTTGGCTAGACTAACCAATCGACACGTACTTTGCATACAGACACCAGCCTCGCCTTGAGATTTAGACATCTGCTCAGCAGACATAGCGACTTTACTCACAACATCATAGGCAGGAGCTCGAAAGTTTACAGACAAACTTAACCATACACTCATCGCATTAGAGAAGTTACCAACCAATACATAAGCAAAGGCAATAATTCGCGCAGGGATCCAATCAAGTACAAATAATACTCTTCTAACCCATGGCATCGTGGGCAATTGCCCTTTGAATGACAACAATTCTAAACTGCGTAAACTCGCATAAAATACGATAGCGACTGGGCCACCGATAATCATCATAAAGACAATCGCACAATAAAATCGATAGTTTATCCACGCTAGCTGACGACCGACTCGCGTTCCAAGCATCGTTTCGTCGTCAATATCAATATCTTCAACATCAGCCAGCTGAGCTGCCAAATGATAACTACCTTGAGTATCTTGCTTACAAACAGACAGTAAATACCGTTTATATAGCTCGCGATAATGAACACAGCCAATGCACATCAGCGCAATAAGCGTCCATAAAACCATTGAAACTAACCCAAAAATCCATCCTTGAATAAGATTAAGCAGCAGATAAGTCACCAACGCGGGTAGCAAGCTTGCAAATAAGGCGAAGCTTATACTGGTTGGTTCTAACAATTTTCGACCTGAATTAATAAGAGCAAGATGCCAATGCTGAAATTGCCATTGTTTAGATAAAAAGGTAGTGCGCTCGATTATTAATGCTAACAATAATGAAAATAACGCCATAAATGAGCCTAAATTAGTTAATGAAATGATGATTTAGTTAAATCTTACCACGACTACTTTTGCGCTAACATTGAAAAATAGCCCGACCAGTCAAAGGCTTGTCCAGGATCGGACTTTCGACCGGGTGCAATGTCGCAATGGCCAGTTATGCGACTCGGTGTAATGGGATATTGCTGCATGATGGCATGAGTAACCAATGACAAGCTGTTATATTGCTGCTGTGTATAAGGTAAGTCATCAGTACCTTCCAATTCGATACCAATTGAAAAGTCATTACAATTGTCTCTACCTTTGTAGTGAGAAACACCTGCATGCCATGCCCTATCTAAAAATGACACAAACTGAATAACATTGCCATCGCGCTCAATTAAGCAGTGGGCAGAAACCGTTAATCCGTCTAAATCAGCAAAGCTTGGGTGCGCTGTGCAATCAAGTGTATTAGTAAATAACTGCTTAATATGACCTGTAGCAAACACTCCCGCCGGCAAACTAATGTTATGAATGACCAACAACGAAATATCATCAATGATTGGCCGAACATTAAAGTTTGGAGAAGGACAATGTTCGACTGTCATTAGCCAACCTGCTGGGTTTATCGTTAACATAAGGAATTAATTTATCAGAGAATATAGTTAAATTTAGTGTACACTAAAGCGCTCAATTAATAACAACGCTATTTGACGATATGGAACGAACAGGGAAAATAATGTGGGTAATATTTTGGTGCCTTACTTTGGCGGCCCTTACCTATTATTTTAACGATAGCCTGACAAAAAAATATAACCCTAATCAGGTTGTCGAGTCCACAATCTCAGATCGCGGCAAATCTATTGTGTTAAAACAAAATAAGCGCGGCCATTATGTCGCCAATGGTTTTATCAATGGAGAGTCCGTCATCTTTCTATTAGATACCGGTGCTACACTCATCTCGATTCCTGCTCATCTTGGAAAAAAACTAGGCCTTAGCAAAGGCAAGACTTACCCAGTATCCACCGCCAATGGCTCAATCAATGTATTTGCGACAAAAATCGCGTCTCTTGAAATCGGCACATTAAGATTTAACGGTATTGAAGGTCATTTAAATCCAGGCATGGACGGCAATACCATATTACTTGGCATGAACGCTTTAAAGCATCTTGAACTACGCCAAGCTAATAATTCGTTAACATTAACAATCCCTAACTATTAGCATGATAACTACGACCTTATTTCAACACTTAAAATTATTGCTAGGCACGCCAAAGCATGGATTTATTGCATTAATCGGTTTGTATTTTTTATTGGTGATGCATTATTTTCAACACAATGTTGGCGGCAGTGGTTTAGATATTCCAATCAACCCATTAGGGTGGATTACAGTGTCTGGTTTGGTTGGATTAGGCTTGGTACAAATCATTCAACAACGTCAGTTTATTTACAATAAATACCTAATTATTATCGCTGTTTGCTGCACCAGTTTATTGATTCCGCTTGTTTATAGTAATGAAGCTGGTGTATTTAGTTATGCACGCTTTCTAGGAATATTTGCTGGTGTTGGTATTTTGGCAGCCGTCTTTCAAATGAAGTTTTCAGATAACGATCGACATAAAATACTTTGGCTGATGCTAGGGGGCATCTTTTTAGAAAGTCTATTTGCGTTAACGCAGTTTTATATATTGCCTCACATCAGCGCGTTAAATATTAATATTGCGCGCCCTTCTGCGATTTTTTTTCAAGCCAATGTAGCCGCTACATTTTTTGCAACCGGTATTTTTATTGCCCTGTATTTACTAAAAACGCTCTCGGAAAAACAGAATAAATTACGTGTGAGTTTGGTGCCAATTATCTTTACTTGTGCGCTATCGGTCATGTTATTGCAGTCACGGACAGCGTTTCTAGGCACATTAATTGGAACCATAGTTTGGATTATTGTTAATAAAAAAATATCTAAACTATGGTTAACATCTGTTGTTGCAGCCATTGCGATTGCCTTAATTTCATTTTCAATGATGGAAAAAACATTACGAGACAACAATGTGTACACAGACGCTGGTGCTCGCGTTGAAATTTATTCGGATTCATTTGCAACTTTCACCCAAAAACCGCTGTTAGGGCATGGCTATGGCACCTTTAGCCGAGCCTTTAGGGAATATCAAGCCAATGCCTATGAAACGAATAAATCGCATCAACAAATTTATCGGCTTTCTCACCCTCACAATGAAATTTTACTCTGGGCTGTAGAAGGTGGCGTTGTAAGTTTAATACCGCTGTTTATCATCATGTTGGCTAGCGCATATCTGTTTCGCAATAAGTCAGCATTACTCTTGTTTCCACTGGTTTTTCCCATCAGTCTGCACATATTTAGCGAGTTTCCGTTTTATCATAGCGTCGCCAGTTACCTAACATTTCTATTACTGTTATCGGTAATTTCAGACAAAAATAACAAGTCTAAGTCACTAAAATTTAACTCCCCTCGATTAATCTACGGCCTTGTTTCAATAGGTATCATGTTCAATGCCTTTTTAATGTTGACCTTAATACAAGGCCAATCAACACTCACCGACGCAGTTCGTAATCAAGACATTCGCGCACTGGTTGAGAGCGATTTCGTATTAATGTCAGAAAACGTTGCATTAGCGCAAAACGAAACCTTGCTCCACTTAGCCATTGAGCATGATATCCCAATTGGCGCAACATCATTTAACGACTGGATCACGCCGCGTATTAAATCCTACCCTCGAGCACGATATTATCAAAATATGCTGTTAAGCTATTCTTACTTAAAGGAAAAGAAGGCATGGCAAGAAACACTGGAAGAGGCGAAGCGATTATTTCCGACGCTTGATTGGAGTACTTCTTTTGATAATAAAAAAATAACCAAACCAATTAGCTCAACATTGAAAACAAGTAATTAATATCAAGCATAGCGAAGCCTTTGAAATTACCTTAAAATCACTTTAAATTTATAGATAGAAGACACCACCATGAATCCATTAGAAATCCAAGCAGCCGTCAAACAAGCACTAGATGAAGATCTAGGTAACCTGTGTTACACCGAAGGTGACATCACGGCGAATTTAATCCCAGAAGATAGTATTTCTCAAGCCACAGTGATCACACGTGATGATGCCATATTTTGTGGCAGCGCTTGGGCTGACGAAGTATTCAAACAACTTGGCGATAAAGTGTCTATTGAGTGGATGGTGGAAGATGGCGATAAAGTCACCCCAAATCAAATATTATGCAAATTGTCTGGCCCAACACGACTTTTATTAACGGGTGAACGCAGTGCCCTCAATTTTATTCAAATGCTATCGGGAACGGCGACAGTTACCAACCAATACGTTGAACTTATCAAACATACCAACACTAAACTCCTAGATACCAGAAAAACCGTTCCGGGCCAACGTAACGCACAAAAATACGCCGTATCATGTGGCGGCGGCAATAACCACAGAATCGGATTGTTTGACGCTTATTTAATAAAAGAAAACCACATTATGGGTTGTGGTGGCATTGAGAATGCGATAACTCAGGCGCGCGAACTCCACCCAATAAAAACCGTGGAAGTAGAAGTTGAAAGTATTCAAGAGTTAGAGCAGGCGCTATTTGCAGGAGCAGATATCATCATGATAGATAACTTTACCGTTGACATGATGGAGCAAGCAGTCGCCATTGCCGACGGCAGAGCCAAACTTGAAGTGTCTGGTAATGTCAGCCATAACACTATTGCAACTTATGCCGAAACGGGCGTTGACTATGTTTCTGTTGGCGCGTTAACCAAACATGTGCAAGCTATTGATTTGTCGATGCGACTGACAAAATAACTTTAATATTACAACGAGATACATTGATAGCACTTTATCATTAAAACACTACTTTTGTAGTAGTTTTTTTCAAAAAAAAATTGTTATTTTTTGTAACAGATGATAATTTTAAAACAACTGTTATAGAGCGCTGCATGCCTTAGTAACAGGCCATAACAGTTCGCTGTTTTTAACGTTTAGATTAACAAGGCTAATTTAAACAACACAATTGAAGGAAATATTATGAACGCGCAAAAAGGTTTTACCCTGATTGAGTTAATGATTGTTGTTGCAATCATCGGCATTCTAGGTGCAGTTGCTGTACCTCAGTACCAAACATATACACTACGTACGACTGTATCTACACAAACGGTTAGCGCAATGCGCCCATTACAAAATGCCATTTCAGAATATGCGGCATTAAAAGGCGAACTTCCAACAACTGGCTTTGGCAAGTTAGCAGACATTGGTTTTACTAAAGCTGACGGCACTACATATACTAAAACAGACTTTGCTTCAGGCAATGTATCATCAATTGATTGGGACGGTTCAAAAATGACCGTAACTTTAGCAGACACAGGTTCAACCAAATTAGATTCACAGACGGTATTTGTTGGCGCTGATTTAAACTCTGCAGGCGCTGTTGTTTATTACATAGATAAAACAGCCGGTGGCACTGTGGAAGCGAAATACCTACCTACACTTGGTAAAGTACCTGCTGCAAAAACGCCAGCACCAACAAATTAATTAATTAAATATGTTTTAATTATATTCAAAAAGCTCGGATTAATTCCGAGCTTTTTATTTACTTTAGTCATATTATTATTGCCATAAAAACAAACTTTATAGTCACAAAAGGAATACAGTGATGGCGCCGTCCTTCCATGGTTTAACCAATACCTTGCTGCGACATGAACTCGTTGATATCGAAACGATTGAACGCTCTGTCAAACAAGCCGCTGAAGAAGACATTCCGTTACTTACTTTTTTAGTCAATAATAATACGATTAATGCCACTCAATTTGCGCATGTATGCAGCAACGACCACGGCATTCCACTGTTTGATTTAGCCACCTTTGACATCAATAATCTGCCGAGTGATTTCCTTAACGAAAAGCGCGTCATAAAACACTCTGCCCTGCCTCTTTTTGTACGTGGCAGTCGTCTGTATATTGCGATTGGCGATCCAACAAATCAAACCGCGTTAGAAGAGTTTCAATTTAATGCCGGCATGCGAACTGAAGCAATTTTAGTGTGCGAAAAGCAGCTTCAAGCAACCATTAAAAGTAAATTTGAAAGTGACTCGAGTGCGCTGGCAGTCAGTGAATTCGATGAACAAGAACTTGCCAATCTAGAGCTTAGCGATCCAGAAAGCAGCGTTGCACAAGAAAGCGATCTTGATACTGACGATCAACCCATTGTTATTTATATTAATAAGTTATTGATGGACGCTATTCGAAAAGGCGCGTCAGATTTACACTTTGAACCCTATGAAAAAAATTACCGAGTGCGGTTTCGCATCGATGGTATTTTACATGAAATAGGTTCCCCACCCGCCTATTTATCATCTCGATTGGCGGCGCGTCTTAAAGTTATGTCTAAAATGGACATTGCCGAAAAGCGAGTGCCGCAAGATGGACGTATAAAACTTAAAATATCAGCTAAAAAATCCATCGATTTTCGTGTGAGCTCGCTGCCAACCTTATTCGGCGAAAAGATTGTATTACGTATTCTAGACTCTAGCATTGCCATGATGGGCATTGAGCAATTAGGTTACGAAGATGAGCAACGTAGCCTCTATGAAGAGAATTTACAACGTCCACAAGGCATGATTCTAGTCACTGGGCCAACAGGGTCAGGAAAAACGGTTTCTTTATATACTGGGCTTAATATTCTTAACACCCCTGAACGTAATATTTCAACCGCAGAAGATCCGGTAGAAATAAACCTTGCAGGCGTCAACCAAGTTCATATTAACCAAAAAGCTGGTTTGGACTTTTCGTCAGCGCTTAAAGCCTTCTTGCGTCAAGATCCTGATGTTGTTATGGTGGGTGAGATACGTGATCTTGAAACAGCCGAAATAGCGATTAAAGCGGCGCAAACAGGTCACTTGGTACTTTCAACCTTACACACAAATTCAGCCGCTGAAACAATTACGCGTTTAATGAATATGGGCGTGCCGGGATATAACATTGCAAGCTCCGTTTCGCTTATCATTGCCCAGCGATTAGCAAGGCGTCTCTGTAAGCACTGTAAAGAGCCAGAAGAAGTACCAATAGAGCAACTTCTAAAATTGGGTTTTGATAGAGCCGATTTGAATGAAGAACCCATTTTTTATAGTCCGAAAGGATGTGATAAATGTTCTGGCGGTTATAAAGGCCGTGTCGGTATTTATGAAACGATGCCAATATCTGAATCTATTGGCCGAATTATCATGGCAGGCGGAAATTCAATAGAAATCTCTGACGAAGCAACTCAACAGGGTGTGAAATCTTTACGGCATTCAGGCTTATTAAAAGCACTACAAGGGGTAACTAGCCTCGCGGAAGTTAACCGAGTCACTAGCTTCTAGTAAGGAATCAGGCAAACTTTATTTATGGCTATTCAAAAAAATAAGAAAAAAAACACAGTCCACACTTATCAATGGCAAGGGATCAACCGAAAGGGAGATCGTGTCAGCGGTGAGTATAAAGGGATTAGTGAAAAAGAAGTCAAAGAAAGCCTAAAACGCCAAGGCGTCAATCCGACTAAACTTAAAAAGAAACCTGAGCCATTTTTAAAAATTGGTGCAAGTTATAAGATTTTACCCATGGATATTGCCATGGTATCTCGCCAATTAGCGACGATGTTAACGGCTGGTGTACCGTTAGTGCAAAGTTTAAGTATTGTTGCCGATGGCCATGAAAAACCTATCGTTAGAGAACTACTCAATAATATAAACGGCGATATCCAATCTGGTGTTCCCGTTGCCGATGCTTTAAGGCAGCATCCGAGGTATTTTGATGATTTGTACTGTGATTTAGTATCGGTAGGCGAACAATCAGGATCCTTAGATCAAGTATTTGAACGAATTGCTACCTATAAAGAAAAAACGGAAGCATTGAAGTCAAAAATCAAGAAAGCTCTGCTTTACCCCACTTCGGTTATTATTGTGGCGTTTGCGGTAACAATGTTATTGCTCATTTTTGTTGTGCCTCAATTTGAGTCTATTTTTGCCGGATTCGGCGCAGAGCTGCCCGCGTTTACTATTTTTGTATTAGACATTTCAGAAGTGGTACAAGCCTATTGGTATTTAATCATTGGCGGCCTTATTGCTGGTGGTATCTTATTTAAAAAAGCACATTTTAAGTATGAATCGTTACGCAATAAAACAGATATTATGATCCTCAAGCTACCAATCATTGGTCCTATTATGCGCAAGTCATGTATTGCTAGGTTTAGTCGAACCTTGGCAACGACCTTTACTGCCGGTGTACCACTTCTGGAAGGACTAGGCTCTGCCGCAGGCTCATCTGGTAATTACATCTACAAGAAAGCAATACTTGAAGCTCGTAAAGACGTCGAATCAGGGTTAATGTTAAATATTGCCATTCGAGCGTCTAATATTTTCCCTAATATGCTGGTACAGATGATCATGATTGGTGAAGAGGCTGGTACCATTGATGACATGCTAAACAAAGTCGCTAACATTTATGAAATGGAAGTGGACGATGCAGTTGAAGGCTTAACCACCTTAATCGAGCCTATCATCATGGTTGTCATTGGCGGCCTTGTTGGATCACTTATTATCGCAATGTACCTTCCTATTTTCGAAATGGGTAACATCGTTTAACAATTTCTGAGTATTTCATGAATCAATTTATTTCCCTGTTGCAGCAACAGCCAATGTACTTTTATGGCTTGGTTTTTCTATTTAGCCTACTCATTGGTAGCTTTCTTAATGTTGTCATTCACCGCCTTCCTATCATGATGGAGCGAGCATTTAAGAATGAAGCGAAAGAATACTTTTCAATGGATGATGTTCATTCGCCGTTGGAGAAAAACACTAACAACGAAATCTTTAATCTAGCAGTACCACGTTCTGCTTGCCCACAATGCAATCATCAAATAACGGCAGCTGAAAATATTCCCGTCATCAGTTACTTATTCTTAAAAGGGAAATGCAGCGGGTGTAAAACCTCAATTTCAATGCGTTACCCTTTTGTAGAGTTAATAACAGGCTTATTGTCATTGGCTGTCGCGCTGAAATTTGGTGTAAGTTGGCAAGCACTTGCAGCAATTGTTTTAACTTGGTCTTTGATTGCACTAACTTTTATTGATTTTGATACCATGTTACTACCCGATAGCATCGTATTACCTGTTCTCTGGCTTGGGTTATTTGCTAATAGCGCCATGCTATTTACCGATCTTCATAGTGCGTTTTTTGGCGCAATTGCTGGTTACCTAAGCCTTTGGGCTGTGTACTGGAGCTTTAAATTACTCACTGGCAAGGAAGGTATGGGTTATGGCGATTTTAAGCTTTTTGCACTTATTGGCGCTTGGCTCGGCTGGCAGTATTTACCGCTAACAATTTTATTATCTTCAGTCGTTGGCGCCGTCATTGGCATCGCTTTAATGCTAAATCGTGGTAAGAAGACAGATATGGCTATTCCTTTTGGCCCTTATTTGGCGATCGCAGGATGGATAGCGTTGATGTGGGGTGAACAAATTAACAATGCCTACCTTGGATATATGGGGCTGTGAGTCAATTAGTTATTGGCCTTACCGGTGGCATTGCTAGTGGTAAAACAACGGTCGCTGATTTGTTTTCAGAATTAGGCGCTGATCTAGTTGATGCTGACATTGTTGCTAGAGAAGTTGTCGCTATTGGGACTCCCGCGCTAGACAAAATTGCTAAGCACTTCGGTTCCCGCGTTATCCAAGAAAATGGTGAACTTAATCGCAGTGAGTTGCGCCGTATCATATTTAACGATGAATCAGATAAACAATGGCTAAACAGTCTGTTACATCCACTCATTAGAACAACAATTGCTGATCAATTGTCGGCATGCCAATCCCCCTATTGCTTATTAGTTGCTCCGTTATTGTTAGAAAATAATATGCAAGAGATGGTGCATAAGGTCTTAGTTGTTGATGTCGATGTTGAGACACAAATCGCTCGCACCGTTGCTCGTGACAACACAGATTCTGAACAAGCCAAAGCAATTATCGCTTCACAAATTTCTCGAGAACAACGCCTAGAACAAGCGGATTTTGTTATAAAAAACACAGGAATGATCAATAAGTTGACTAATGAGGTAAAAAAATTGCATCATGAGTACTCAAAAATTGCACAGGACGGATCCTGATGCATTATTTTTTTCAAAGATAACGACTCAACATCCCCAAGCTAAAACAATAAAAAGGGGCGGATAATGGCAACTAATGCCAACTAGACTCGTTATTTTTTTGTAACGTTGCGATTATGTCTGAAACAATTATTTATGAATATCCGCTAACGGAGAAAGTTCGTTGCTATTTGCGGATAGAACATCTGAGTGATCAACTATTAAGTTATCACACTGTTGAACAATCTGAACTTTTTAAACCTTTCTTTGGGTTGTTATTTTCATTGGCGGAACAGTTTGATCGCGGTGAATTAAAAAAAGAACTGTTACGTGATTTAGATAATCAAAAGCATTCTTTAAACCAGTGGCGTGAAGATGAAAATATCGATCAGCATCAACTCGATATTCTGATTAAGAAACTCGATGGTTTTAAACTTTCTCAATCCCAGCCTAACAAAACCAATAGCATGTTATGCCAAGATCCTTTATTGGCTCAAATAAAGAATAAGTCTTCACTACCTGGCGGTGGAAGTCCATTTGATACGCCACTACTTCACTATTGGAATCATTTGCCGCTACAACGACGTCAAGATGATGTTGCGCGTTGGTTATTGCCGTTCTCACAAACTATTGAAGCCGTTAGGTTATTGTTACAACTAACCCGCGAATCGTCTTCCTATCAGGAAGTAACAGCCAAAGAGGGTTTCTATCAGAATAGTTGTGAGCAGCTCCAGCTCTTACGAATCAAATTAATGGCACATCAGGATCATTACCCAACAATTAGTGGCTATAAAAACCGCTACGCAGTACGTTTTCAATCATGGAATGAACAACCGGTTCAGGATGTTAAATTTTTACTTTCTTGTTGCTAAGTCTATCGCTATGATCAAACGTAAAATTAGATAGATTTGAGAATATTATGACTGTTGTAAACTGTCCAACCTGTGAAAAGAAAGTCACTTGGTCCCCAGAAAGCCAATTTCGTCCATTTTGCTCTAAGCGATGTAAATTAATCGACTTAGGCGAATGGGCAAGTGAATCCAATACCATTGAGGGCGCATCATTGACAGACTCGTTAACATTCGATGAGTTTGACTTGCCTATTAACGATGACTTATTTAGACCAGACGAAGACTAATTTAAACACTTCATCACTTCGAGTAAGATGGGTTGATTAGCAGCTGGAAATTCAAACTGACTAAGCTGATTCACTTCAACCCATTTTATTTCTTGGCCTTCAACGCCTTCTGCTTGCCCTCTAAAGTCCTTAACCCAATGGACATGCAAACACACCAGCTTATCGCCGTAATCATGTTCTAGCACCATCATAGGCACTGTTGATTTTACATCTAATGAAACTTCCTCACTAATTTCTCGAATGATTGCCTGATCGACGGTTTCATTGGACTCAATTTTTCCACCAGGAAATTCCCACTTACCACCTTGGTGTAAATGCGCATGGCGTAATGCAAGTAATATCTGCTGTTGCTCATTAACGATAACAGCTGCCGCCACATTAACTTTTTTCATATTTAATTCCTCATTATCTGGTGAGTATTATAAATTGTTCATGGTATAAATCGATATGAATTAAATATTTAATACCACTGCCAATTAAGTATAATTTCTAAAAAATTCAAAGATGATGACATTATGACGACGGTTTTAATAACCCATAGCGATACAGCAACCTATTATGGCAGCGAAGAAGCAATACCATTAATTATCGTAACCTCACCACTGTGTAAGGCGGTAATTTCATTGTACGGCGGCCAAGTATTAGAGTACCAAGCAACCAATAAACAACCACTATTATGGTTAAGTGACAGCGCAGTATTTAAAACGGGTGTGGCAATTAGAGGCGGGATTCCAATATGTGCACCTTGGTTTGGCAATCATCCAACGCATGAGCTCAACCATGGATTTGCTCGTATTAGTGTTTGGCAACAACAATCAATCAGCGAACTAACTAATGGCGATATTGAAGTGATTCTGACGTTAGAGGAAAACGAGCTAAGTCGGCAATATGGTTACGAGCAATTCACGATGTCACTCACCATGCTATTAAGCAGTGAATTAACTGTCGAATTCAGCTTTGAAAACCATCACACAGCAACAAAGGATTGCGAATGGGCAATGCACAGTTACTTTGCCGTGAGCAACATAAAAAACACAACCATCACAGGGCTTGAACAACAAATTTATTTGGATAAAACAGATCATAATCACCCTCATAAACTAAACGGTGTACAGGTTTTTAATGGTGAAGTTGATAGCGCTTTCGTCAATTCTCCATCACAACAAACTATTGATGACCATCAATTAGCAATCAATGTTCGTGGCGAAAATTGTCCTAGTGCGATCGTTTGGAATCCAGGGCAAGATTTAGCCACAAAAATGACTGACATCGCTGACTATCAAAAGTTTGCTTGTTTGGAGCGCGGCGCAATTAAAGAAAACACATGGCAGATCGCGCCAAGCCAAACAAAAAGCGCGAAAGTACTTATGAGTAACTAGCTATGATAGTAATATTGCTTGGCTTAGCATCCATTGTGCAAAGAAATAGGTCAACAATATTGCCCATTGAGCGCCCTTGAATGGCTTTTTGAATTTATTCCATGCTAACGCTGAATCAGAACATGCAAAAACAACAGCACCAATGAGTAATGTTAAGCTTAAATAGTTTGATGATTGCCAAAACAGCTCTCCCGCAAGCCAAACCATGGCAATAATCACGCTAATATAAACGATAACAGGGATTTTTAATGCACCTAAATGTTTAGCCAATAATGAGTAAAACAAGACGGCAAATACCGCTAAAGACAGCGCCCACCACCAGGTTAATTGCCAATCAAATAACTGATAAAAAGCTACTATATAAGCGATATGGGCTACTAAAAAGCTAGCGAGCCCTTCAATAAACCGCTCCTTTGGCAACATTAAGAAGACGTCCCCCATCAAACTAAATAACAAACCCACAAACATTGCATAGGCGAACGTGTTATCAGGTAATCCTTGCATCATCACATATCCTATAAGTAACAGCATGGTGACGGGTTTAAAGATATAATGAAGCGTTCGATTATTCGGACGGTCCCCGACAATACTAAGTAATGCAGAGCCTAAAATCACAAGATTAAATGAGGTAACAAACATAGATAGCCTTGAGCAGATAATAATGCCTTTAATTTAGCGACTTTTTTTACCCTTGACGATGGCGTTTGATGACAACAAGCAAGCATATTGACGATAAAACAACCAGCCCAATCAACAAAGTCGTTAAAATAATGGGATTACCTTTAAAAAAGTCCGATTGTTAGCTAAAGTGACAAGCAATAAAAAGAAAATCTTCAGAGACTTATGGTTAATCTTTACCGCCGCAAACAATTACTTGAAAAGCTACCCTCAACATCTATCGAGGCTCAAGATATTAGCGTTATTTTAAATGCTAAGGATTATCTTACTCAGCTATTAGCACTAATCGATAATGCAAAGACGCGTATTTATATCACCGCACTTTATTTAGAAGATGATGATGCAGGACGATTAGTTGTTGAACATTTGATTGCTGCTAAAGAAAGAACTGCGTCACTAGACATCAAAGTATTTGTTGATTTTCACCGCGCTCGACGTGGCTTAATTGGCCAAAAAGAATGTGAAGGAAACGCTGCTTTTTATCGTGAAATTGATGAGAAAAATCCAGATTTCATTCAATTTTATGGTGTTGCCGTCAAACAAAAGGAACTCTTTGGTGTATTGCATCTAAAAGGTATTGTTGTCGATGATACGCTTGCTTACACTGGCGCTAGCATCAATAATATCTATCTACACTATGGTGATCGTTATCGTTACGATCGATACTGCCTATTGCGTAGCCAAACGCTAGCTAATAGTTTTGTTGAATACCTACAACATGCCTTGATCCCCAGTGAAGGGGTTCATTTATTGGGGCGTCATCCGTTAGTTTTAGATAATCAATTTAAAAAGCAAGTCGCAGCGCAACATAAACAATTGACTAAAACAAAATACGATATCGTCGATAATGGCCGTAATGCGGCACTGTCTATTACCCCGCTTATCGGGCTTGGAAAACGTAACAATCAGCTTAATAAAGTGATTCACGAACAAATGCTCCAAACAGAGCAATCTCTTATTCTTTATACGCCATATTTCAATTTACCAAGCGTATTAAAACGTACAATTACTAAATTACTACGTAAGGGAATTAAGATAGAAATTGTCGTTGGTGATAAACGTGCTAGTGACTTTTTCATTCCTGAAGATCAAGAATTTAGCAAAATTGGCTTGGTACCTTACCTTTACGAGACAACATTACGCCAGTTTATAAAACGTCATCAGCCTTCGATCAATAACGGCTTATTAACAGTTCGCCTATGGCAACACGACAGTAATTCATTCCACCTTAAAGGCATGCAAGTCGATAATCGTTATCACCTACTTACGGGTAATAACCTTAATCCACGCGCATGGCGTTTAGATATTGAAAATGGATTAATGATCGATGACAAAGACCAGCAATTAACTGACATTTTTGATCGTGAACATCAAGAAATTATTCAGCACCTGTCTCTTATACACATCTCCGAGCCCACGAGACTAGGCATGATCTCG
>CAJXRU010000020.1 GCA_913060565.1 uncultured Gammaproteobacteria bacterium
CGAGATCATGCCTAGTCTCGTGGGCTCGGAGATGTGTATAAGAGACAGGTAATGTCTTGGTAATGTGTAGTCAGGGGTTCTGTTTTGCTCATCTGCAACAAACAGGCGCGCCAAGTCATCGGTTGCTGTTAGTTCATTACTGATAAATAGTAATTTGAGATTGTTTTTCGCATCTACTTGATGATTGATGTCGCCGCTAAGCTCCCACTTTTTTCTATCATTATCAAAGACTAGCACTGTTGTTTCTTGTGCGTTCGCGCTCCATTTGTCGTGAATTTGTAGGAATTCGGCGTCGATGTAGTTTTTCTCAAGGAGCCCACTAACTTGCAATGCAGTACGAGGCGACAGGTTGTATTCGAGTTTTCCAGTGAACTGATCTTGTTGATACCAATTGCGACGATTGCCTGTTTTGGTATCGGTGTGTGATTTATCTGGCGCATGATAATAATCGATAATCGACAAGTTGGTCGGGCTAACACTATGGTTAACGCCTAATCGATATTTTAGATCGCCTTTTGCGGCGCTATATACGACAGAGAATTCTGGTTTCTCGCCCATTCCCTCTGCTTTGATACTGCCTAACGACCATAGCACCGACGACTCAATATTTTGCTTTAGAACGACGTTAATAATGAGTCCGTTGCTTTGCACATCAAGATCGGAGCGGGTGCCTCTGATAAGCTCAATGTAGTCTACGTCTTGCGCCTGAATATTGGTGAGTTCTTTTTGAATGCTGTTTTCTTTGCCGGATATTCGTTTGTTGTTAATAAGTATTTGGTCGCCGCTAGAACCAAATCCTCGACTTTGCTCTGCATTATTCATGGCCACAATTATGCTGTTAGCGCCGGGTGTTTTTTCTAGCATGTCATACAACGTTTGCGGGGAGAATGTTGTAAAAAAGTCAGCCTTGTAGGTATCTACAGCTGCGTTGTTTGTCGTTGAACTTTCTGCATTGGCACTCGATATTCCAAGGCTTAGTGTCATGGCAGCAAGAAGCGACTGCGCCAGCTTGGAGCTAGGTGACTTTAGTAGATAAGACATCGTTGAAATCCTGTAATTAAGTTAAATTAATCTTAAGGACTTAACGATTTAGCAAGTAGGCACACAACGTAAAAATAACAGGTTGAATGTTTTACAAAAGTTTACATTGGAGTGGACGATATCTTTGGTATATTCTCGCAGAGCAATTCACTTCGATTGGCGAGTTATGACAACAAAACCCACACTTTTAATTGTTGAAGATGAACCGAGTATTTTACGTGGTTTAACTGATCTCTTTGTTTTTCATGGTTTTAATGTAGAGAGTGAAACCGATGGTCAACAAGGTTTAGATCGCGCGTTAGCTGCGCAATTTTCCTGTGTCATTTTAGATGTGATGTTACCATCTATCGACGGTTTTCAAATTTGTAATGCCATTAGACAACATTCTCAAACACAACCCATATTGATGCTGACCGCAAAGAACACTGAACAAGATATTATTAACGGTTTAACACTAGGGGCAGATGATTATTTAGCTAAGCCCTTTTCAACATCTGAATTGGTGTTGAGAGTGTCGGCATTAATTAGGCGCTCAGGACTGGCCCTCACAGAGACAAAGTTGACTATAAACAGCCATGTAAATGTGTGTACGCAAAAATTAACCGGCATGTCTTATGCGCAAAACGTAAAATATACACGGCGTGAAGTCGCCATTTTGAGCTACTTGCATCTAAAAACGGCGCCGGTGTCTCGAGAAGAATTGTTGAAAGAAGTGTGGGACTACAAATCGACAGAACATTTGGATACCCGCACGGTAGACATTCATATTGCCAAGCTGAGAAAGAAGATTGAAAGCGACCCGAAATCGCCGCAGCATTTGGTGACATTTAGAGGTGAGGGGTATCAGTTATTAACTGGCTAAAAAGCAATATTGAGCTGTTTAAAAATAGTAATCAGGTACTTAATTATCCACAACAAATCAATCGATTACGTGTATTCACACTGATCTTTTTTCTGTTGCTATTTTTGCCCATGTGTATTATTTCAGCGGTGACCTATGCGCAGTTTGAGAAAGAACAACGGTCTCAATATCAGCAGCAAAGCGACAAAATGTCAGCAGCCATTAATAAGCGTTTGTTTAAACGAAGAACGCTGCCAAATGCGATTAAATATAGCGAATTTGGTTACTATCAGCATCTCTATAATCCAATTAGTAAACAGCTAACACAGGCGCTATCGCCGTTATCAAACTCAGATTATTACGAACGCACAGACGGATTAATCGGTTATTTTCAGATTGATCAACAAGGTGAATTTAGCAGCCCAGTTTGGCCTTTTGTGATTGGTAGTTTTGATGACGAACAAGCGATGAAGTCGTCAAGCGATACCGCGTTTATGGCAAGACGGGCACTGGTGATGAAACTTCAGGAAATTGTCGCGAATTCCAAAGAGATCGCAGCGCTGACAGCAACAACAATGGTAGAGAAAACGCTGTTCAACTTGGTAGCCGACGTACGTGATTATTACATCTTTTATCGCGTTGTTAATTTTAACGAGCAGCTCATCATGCAAGGTTACGTGATGAATCAAGCGGAGTTTTTAGCACCGATTATTGACAGCACCATGAACATTGCACAGTTCAACAAACCGATTAGCATTGTGCTTGAGGATGTGTCGCATGAAGACAATAAATACCTATTTACTCGTCACAATCAGCAAGACGATGTGAGTGTCACTCCATTAAGCCATTTCTCGGTGTTAGACAATCAATGGATAATTGGCACCAAAACACTTAATTACCCCTTCTCAAATTTTCAGCTGTCTTATGTCACGCCCGAATTAGCATTGTCGTCAACAGCGGTGTATAGCGTTGGTTTAATGGCTGTTTTACTGGTGACATTAGTTTTAGGCTGCTACGGTTTTTATCGCATAGGACTGCAACAGCTTACATTAGCCGAGCAACAACTTAACTTTGTATCTTCTGTCAGTCATGAGCTAAAAACACCACTCACTTCAATTCGTATGTATTCAGAGATGTTAAAGACGGGCATAGTGCTTTCTAAAGAGCATCAGCTTGAATACTATGAATTTATTCACAGTGAAAGCGAGCGCTTGTCACGCTTGATAGACAATATTTTGCAATTGGCGACACTTAATCAGCCCGAACAAAATGTGAATCTTGAGTACATCAAACTCAGCATTTTGCAGGATATGATTCGTTCAAAAGTATCTTCATTGTTTGAGGCAAACGATTTTCAGTTATTTATTTCACAACCCTTTGAACAGCCAGATAAAATTAATGTTCTAGTCGATAGCGATGCCTTTTCTCAAGTCATTATTAATATCACAGATAATGCGATTAAGTTCTTTAATCGAGAAGAAATAGCTGACATCACGCGGCAGAAAATTGATTTTACGTTCAGCAAGAGTCAGCGTCATAAAGATCAACTTCAGTTAGAAATTCGTGACTATGGGCAAGGGATAAGTGTTGAGCAAGAGAACAAAATTTTCGACCTATTTTACCGTGGTGGCAGTGAGCTAACCCGCACTACACAAGGCACCGGTATCGGTTTAGCACTCGTTCAGGAGTTAATGTCAGCTCAAGATGGAACAATTCAAGTCAAACGCATGAACCCTGGATTAGCAATGATCATGACGTTTAAGTGTAATACCAATTCCATTAAATAATAGTATTGAGCGAATATAGCATAAGAAATTAGGACTGCCTGTATAAAAATTATCATCATTTGTTATCATAGCGAGATAATGTTTTAATCATAATGTGTAGCCTAGTTATCGTTGTCTATGTTTAAAAATATCTCTTTTTTCTTTGTGCTTATTTCTTGCTGTGATGTATTTGCGTCGACAGATACTAGCTTTGAAGAGTTTTTTCGCACACACAAACTTATTTCACTTTTAATCAATCCCGATAATGGTGCGATAGTTGACGCCAACAATGCTGCGGTGGATTTTTACGGTTACTCTGCGCGCCATATTCGTCAGATGGCTATTCAAGATATTAATATGCTCAGCGCTGAGCAAGTCGCGAACGAGCGACTCGAAGCGAAGTCAGAAAATCGTAACTATTTTATATTCAGACATCGATTAGCCAACGATACCATTAAAACTGTTCAAGTCTATTCATCGCCGATTACGGTTAACGGTGAAAAATTATTATTTTCAATTATTCGAGATATCTCTTCTGAGCGCGAGATTCAGCAGCAGCTATGGCACTATCAGAGCAACCTCGAAACACTCGTCGATAAACAAGTAAACATTTTAAGAACGCAGTCAAAACAACAATCGATTTATCAATTTTTTGCCATCGTCGCTTTGGCGGCATTTAGTATATTTTTGATTTATTTACTTAAACGTAAAAACATCGTTGAGCGTCAGATAAAAACACTGTCACAAATTGTTCAGCAAAGCCCAGTGGCCATTGCCACATTAGACACGCACGGTAACATCACTTACAGCAATGCAGAGTTCGACGCAAAACAACGTAGTAAAGACCTATTAAATACTAATAAAAACAATAGCTTTATCGATTTCTATCAAGATCATCATAAGAATTTGCAAGACCTAAAAGATAAAATGCATCAGGGCCAAGATTGGCAGGGGGAGCTGTGTAGCGTCAATAAACAGGGTCATGAACATTGGGATATGACCAATGTATTTCCACTTGTCGATGCAGCTGACAATGCAAAACATGTAGTAATTAGCCAAGACATTACTCGCTTGAAAGAGCATGAAAAACAATTGCGTTTAGCATCAACTGTTTTTCATACAGCAACTGAAGCAGTGATGGTGTGTGACATTAACAATAGAATTCTTGCAACCAATAAAGCATTTACCAAGATAACCGGTTACACAGAAGCCGAAGTGCTGGGACGCGATCCATCAATACTTCAATCGGGCCATCACGACCGCGCATTCTATCAACATATGTTTGAGCAACTAGAAAGCATTGGTAGTTGGCAAGGCGAAATTTCGAATCGCCGTAAAAGCGGTGAAATTTATTATGAATGGCTTTCTATTACGGCGCTAACTAGTCCTACTGGCCAGCTTGAGGCGTATGTATCTTTATTCAACGATATTACCAAGCGTAAGCGCGTTGAGGATAAAATTTATCATCAAGCGAATTTCGATGGCCTTACTGGGTTGGCCAATAGAAACTTGTTTTCTGATCGCCTAAGACATAGCTTGTCTCAAGCACAGCGCCAATCGAGCCAATTGGCGTTAATGTTTATTGATCTGGATGGTTTTAAACAAATTAATGATAATTTTGGTCATTCTCAAGGTGATTTATTACTGCAAAGTGTTAGTCAGAGATTAACAGATTCAATACGTTCATCAGATATGATCGCGCGATTGGGTGGTGACGAGTTCGCCGTTATTATTACTAAGAAAAAAGACATTGAAGCGGTTGATGTGATCGCAAACAAAATTATTCAAGAGATATCTAAGCCATTCAATTTAAATAATAAAGAAGGTTATGTTACAGCAAGTATTGGCATCGTTATTTTTCCAGAAGATGGTAATGACGTCGAAGAGCTACTCACCAAAGCCGATAGCGCTATGTACAAAGCAAAAGCCAATGGACGTAACAATTTTCAATTCTTCACCAAAGAGATGGATGTTGATGCGCAGCAAAAACGTGAGTTAACGACCGAGCTGAGAGCAGCAATGAAACACGACCAATTTGAAGTTTGGTTTCAACCAATTCACGATTGCAAAACAAACCATCTAACTTACAGCGAAGCCCTAGTTCGTTGGAATCATCCCCAGCGGGGTATTGTTTCGCCGCAGAGCTTCATTCCTATCGCTGAAGATATTGGGCTTATCAATAATTTGGGATATTTCGTGCTACGACAAGCTTGTCAGCAAGCTGCACAATGGCAGAACATCACTGAAAACGCACCGGGAGTAGCTGTTAATGTTTCTTCCATTCAATTTCAACAGGATGATTTTGCAGCCCAAGTTGCCAAGGTGCTTTTTGACACTCAACTTCCCCCTGAAAAACTCATCCTTGAGATTACTGAGAGTCTTTTAATCGCCGATGATCAAAAGGTTTACCAACAACTTAACGCATTGAGAGAGTTAGGTATTAGCATTAGCCTTGATGATTTTGGCACTGGCTATTCGTCGTTAAGTTATTTAAAACGCTTTCCCATTAATAAATTAAAAATTGATCAAAGCTTTGTGCGCGGCATTGGCGAAGATCACACTGACACTCAGTTAATTAGCGCCATATTATCGATGGCCAAAAGTTTACAAATGGTTGTTGTGGCTGAAGGTGTCGAAACAGAATTTCAACTCGAACAAATTAAAGCACTAGACTGCGATCTTGTTCAGGGGTATGTCTTTAGTAAACCGCTGCCAGCGGGTAGTTTTGAGGATTATTTGCGACAACACATTCAACATTAAAGCTCACTTAATGTCTTAATTGATAAGATTTAAGTCATGTAGCCCATCACCCTAACCTGAATGATTGTTTATCTAAGACTGCTCTACAAGTCTTGTAGAGCAGTCTTAAGACCATGCACCGTTCAAAGCATGTTATACCAATTCTATAAATTATACGGTCAGCGTAACTTTTCCTACCGCTTGGCCAGATGACAGGTGATCATGTGCTTTGGCTACTTCCCAGATTGAATAATCACTGTCGTCGATAAGCGGTTTTATCTTACCTGCATCAACTAATGCTGCAATTTTTGTCAATATGCGCCCATGAGATTCATAATTAACGCCATGAAACAATGGAATAAGCATCAAAATACTATGGAACGATAAGCCTTTTAATGCCACTTGTAATGGGTCTTCAATGGGTAGAATTGTCGACACATGACCATTAAACTTAACCGCTTCGAACGATTTTTGAATGTTGTCTCCAGCCACTGTATCGAACACTTTATCAAAACCGACGCCATTAGTGTGTTTAGCCACATAACTCGCGACATCTTCGCTGGTGTAGTCTACTAAGTTGTCAGCACCCATTGATTTGGCTAACGCTTCATTTGCCGGAGAGTAGGTTGCCGTTACATTGGCACCTAACGTTTTAGCTAACTGAATTGCAATGTGGCCCACGCCGCCTGTAGCACCATGAATTAACACGTTATCGCCTGCTTTTACATTCATCTTATCAACTAGAGCTTCATAAGAAGTGATTGAAACCAAAGGCAATGCCGCCGCTTGTTTCATTGTTAGTGTCTTAGGTTTTTGAGCCATTAAACGCGCATCAACCAACATGTATTCAGCTAACGCGCCATCAACGCCGTTAATGCCTCCTGCCATGCCATAAACTTCGTCACCCACATTAAAGTCTTCAACATGTTCACCAACTTCGGTGACGATTCCGGCGACATCACCATGAAGAATCTGAGGTAAATTTGCTGACCAAGGCAATTCAACTGATCGCAACATGGTATCAATTGGATTAACACTTGTTGCTTTAACTTCCACGACCATGTGTCCTGCTTTTACAATAGGCTTTGCTTTTTCTGCCAATCTAAAAACGTCAGTGCTGCCTATATTATCAATAACCATTGCTTTCATATTCTTTACCTGCTTTGTTGTTTCGTTTAGTTGCAGCCATTTTATGCGTTGCTAATAAAACCAACAATTACCCAACCAGCAAATTACTTTTGCTTTTTGAGCAACACACAGTAAAGTGTTAACACCCACTTATTGCTAGGAATAAGCATGAGCTCTTTAAACCGATTACTCTATTTTAACTGCGTTGTTGAAAAAGGCAGTATCTCAGAAGCTAGCAGGATATTTGATGTACAGCCGTCTTCAATCTCTAGACAGTTAGCCGCACTCGAACAAGATTTAGGTGTTCGCCTGCTAAATAAAACAACCAGAAATACAGGGTTAACTGAAGCTGGGCGAAAATATTATGAATTCTCTCAACGTATTGTTTCGGAATTTGACGAAGCGAAAAGAGCCGTCAATGATTTACAAGAAAGCCCCATAGGCAAATTGAAAATCAGTATGACTGTAGGCTTTGGCGAAAGTGTTGTGTTGCCACTAGTTCCTCAATTTATGTTGCAATACCCCAATATCGACATAGATATTGAGTTAACAGAACGAGTTGTCGATCTCGTTGAAGAAAACATCGATGTAGCTATCCGTAGCGGTCGGTTGTCCGACTCGTCAATGATCGCTAAGCAACTGGCATTCAACAATTTTATGTTATGTGCCACTCCTCGCTATTTAGCAAATCATGGTGTTCCTGACAATCCAGACGATTTGGCACAACATACCTGTATTCGATACAGTTATGCACGCTGGCAAGATTGGTTTTTGATGGCAAAGAAAAGAACCAAACTTTTGATTAATAATACGATTTCAGTAAACTCAGTGAATGGCCAAAAACAACTTTTATTGAATGATGCAGGACTGACATTAATGCCGATTTGGGCGATAAAAGATGAGCTAGCCAACGGTTCTTTAGTACATGTTATGCAAGAGTATACGCTTAGTCCGTATGAAGAATTGAGTGCAACCTACGCGCTTTATTTAAAACGGGACATGATGTCACCCAAAGTACGAGTATTTTTAGATTTTCTAATCGAGAATATCGAAGATACTAGCGTATAAACACTGAAATAGGCTCTTGAGCGAATGCCAAACATTCACTCAAGGGCAGACGAGTTTATTCGCCTCTCACTTGAATTTTCTCAACGTTACTAAAAGATGTTTTCGCAGGTTTGCCAGTCAGCGTAAATTCAATTGCCACGTAGTTATTACGCGTTTTTCCTGCTGATTTGGTATATACCCATTTTTGAACACCTAATATTGCGCTCGCATCGAATAACCCATCGTGATCAGAAGCGACCACCTCAATATCAGAAGCATTGCCATCTTTTTCAATACTGAAATTGACCAAAACAGCCCCTTCAATCTTGTTTTTTATCGCATATTTAGGATAAATCGGCAGCGCTCTTTTAATAACGGAGACTTCAGTAGCCGCAGCTTCCGCCTGATTGCCAGCATGACTTTGGAAAGCAATTGAGCTCAGTATGAGTAAAACCCCAGCAGGCATAAAATGCCAAGTGTTAGTGATTCGCTTAAAAAAGTTATTTGCACGTATCTTCATGTTTTTCCTTTGTATTCATGGGTAGTGAGCGATCTCTGTTAATTTTAATAAGGTGTAATTTGTAAACTTATTAAAACAATGATTACATACGTAATTGATACGTATAATTACAGTTGTAATCAAAGGTGTCAACGGCTAATTCTCAATGGAAGTAATTTATAGTGAGATTAAAAGGTTGGAAAAATGACTTTGCCGCTAAATAACTGAGTATAGGAATTAAGCCCTAAACAAACTGTGATGAGTGATTAATAGTTCCATGGCTGCTGAACGCAACCATGGTACTTCAATTTAGTTGTGGTGTTTATTCAAATGTTGTTTCAACAGATCTTTGCCGTAGTCGTTGCCATTAGGCGTTCTGATCATTGTGTGAATGTGATTACGCGTTGGGCTTCTATCGTTCGATGGGACACCAACGGGTGCTTGATGATCAAATTCAATTAAAACGACAGGGTTATGAATTCTATAATAAAAAACACCATCATCTGTCGTGTCTCCGGCCCAACCAAACCACGTGTTATCGATGTGTTTTTGGACATCAGCCATTTTTACTTTGGCGTGGCCATCACGCATTTTTCCAATGTATTGGTCAGTCAAGGTAAGTAAATCCGCACGCTGTTTAGGTGTCATATCTTTTGCATTTACGCCTTGATAGTCCAACGTCAAGTTGTCTTGAAAACCAGCCGCTTTTAAATTTTCACGGCGTTTTTCGTCAATACGTGCTGTTGTTTGTTGATCGGCATTCAGACTTTGCATCAATGCTAAACCAAGGTTTTGTTCGTCTTGAAACAGCAAGTTTCCTTCGTGCTTACCCGACGTAGCCAGCACTGGCTCTGCCCCCATAAATGCGGGAGAGAACACCACTTGGTCGCCTAAGATAAAGTAGTTAATAGCCAGATGATGGCCATCAATTTGCCAGCCCCATGGCTGAGTTTCTGACGGTGTCCCCATGATGGTAATAAAATACAATTCTTCATCGAGGTGCGGCGCACCATTGTTGAGTTCACGTAATGTTTGATCGGTTTTCATAATGTCGCGCGTTTGCTGTAAGCCACGCGCGCTCAAGGAAGTTCGCAACATGTTAAATGCCGCCATTTTTTGATCGGTCGTCATTTCTTTAAGACTAACGCCTTGGCGGTCGTAAATACCATTATCGACATTTAACCATTTACGCCATTCAATATCGTCAACTGAAAATGATGCCTTTTCTTGTTGTTCTGGCGATAACTGCGCTAGGAATAACTGCGCTGTGTCGACGATGGGTTTAGTAGAAACACCGGTAGATTTAATTGGAAATAGCCCCGATTGAATACCATCAGAGGTGCGTACACCGACAAACTTTTGTGACAAGGCGTCTGACTCTCTCTTGGCAAATGCTCTAGTTGCACCTTCCATGCCTTTAGATTTCTGTATTTTATTAGCCGATGTAACACCTTTGTCTGCAACAAGCTCATTTTGATTGCATCCAGCAAGACTGGCTGCAATGATTACTGCTAATAATGATTTCATAGAGCATTCCTTAATTAGGCTTCTAGAATAATTAAGTAAAAATAAAGACTTAAGTTCTCAATTAATAAAAATTATTCAATTTAATATTAAATATCTATTAGTTCGAAATTAAAGTCTAAAACATTTACACTAATTTGCATTCAAGAAACCGATTGAGAACTGTCTAGAAATGAAAATTGAAACAATGCCAAATGGCCAACTAACACAACGCCTAAATGGTGAAACTGTTACTCACGATGCAATTGAGCTTTTCGCTAACAAAAAAGTCGCTCTGTTTGCCGTTCCCGGTGCTTTCACTCCAACCTGTTCCGCATCTCATTTACCAGGTTTTGTCGCACTAGCAGATAAAATCAAAGCCAAAGGTGTCGATGCGATTGTTTGCTTATCTGTTAATGATGCATTTGTCATGGAAGCTTGGGGGCAAGCTCATAATGCTGAAGAAATCATGATGCTAGGCGACGGTGATGGCAGTTACACCAAGGCATTAGGCCTAGACAAAGAAACTGGCAGCTTCGGCGGTATTCGCTCACAGCGTTATTCGATGATTGTTGATAATGGCGTGGTGACTAATTTAAACATTGAACAACCAAAAGAATTTAAGATCAGCGATGCCGAAACACTATTAGGCCAGATTTAAATATCACTTATGCAAGGACGCTTTTTGATGTTAAACAAACCACTTTCAATCTTACTAATAATATCTTTAATCATAGCGCTTGTAGTTGCATGGAAATACAAGACAAATGATGACTTGATGAGGAATAATAAATTACCTCTTCTTGTCAAACTTCATCATTCCGTTCAGGCCAATAGATTCACTACAGAAAAAGCGCCTTACTCTCCTCGGAAAGTAGTCACTAACAAGCCTGATTCAGAGTCAACTGAACTCTTAACATGTGACGATGGACTTCATCACGCTCAAGAGTTTATCGACTTATCTGCCAAAAATCAGACACTTCAACAAAGTCTTCTAAACTCCAACGAAATAGAACATCAATTCTTAGCGAATATGTTAAACAGAGATACTACTCTACAAGCTAAAATCGACTCCCTATCAAATTTACTAAAAGAATCGCCAAATAATGAGATCATTTCATACAATTTATTAGCATTATGTGCAGAAGGACAACAACTTTGCGCACAAGAGCTACTAGACAGAATAATGTCAGTTCAAAAAGATAACGGGGCAGCCTGGGCATTAATCTCGAGCATTAGTGCTCAAAAAGATCATGGGCAACATGCGATTCAAGCATTGATAAATGCTTCTAAAGCTCCATTTTTCGATAACTATTTAGAGCTAAATACAAAATTTATAGATAATGCCTATCGTGATATGGGAGCAGATGACGATTTACTTTTATATGTTGCTCTAATGACCCATGGTATCTCTTCTTCACCGCCAGTGATTCCCATAATTAACCTTTGTCAGCCTCCTTTACTGTCAGACTCTAAAGTATTAGATGCCTGTTTTCATGCAGGAAATATATTTAGGCAAGGAACTCCTATGACCAAAATAGGTGGCGCAGCAATACAGATGTA
This sequence comes from uncultured Gammaproteobacteria bacterium, assembly GCA_913060565.1. Lineage (GTDB taxonomy): Bacteria > Pseudomonadota > Gammaproteobacteria > Enterobacterales > Psychrobiaceae > Psychrobium. Next base: position 12,128 of record CAJXRU010000020.1, read on the forward strand.
TGTTTATATCGAGCTAGGTGATGATTCTGCATTGCAAGAAGTAAAGAAAGAACTAAAAGAACTCGAAAAGCACGCTATACGACACGGTAAAGCAATGGACATATTGGCAAGGCACAAAAATTCAGTAGCTGATTGGTTGGAATTTAGATTAGCTGGAGATGATTCTGGTAGTGAAATATATGCGATCACTAAGTCGAAGAAAATAGAAAGAGAATTCAATTCAAATGCTTGCAATTTTAATTGGTAATTAGACACAAAAATCAATTAGGTACTCATGCAAAGGACGCGTTTTATGTCATTTAAAAAAGTAGCAGTTCCTTTAGTTGTTGGCGCTATTACAGCCATTATTTATAGCGAAATAAAAAAAGAATCTTCCATTGACGCTGCATTAGATTCATTGCCGACATCGGTCACTGAATCAGTGATTCAGACGACTCATGTCGAACACACTGCACCTTCTATTTCGAAAAAAGAAGTTACGCCCCCCACTAATAAACCAGTCATTACTGTTTGTGAGAATGTTTTTGAAGGGGCCATTTTAAACAACGAACAAATGAGCGAGTTAGACGCTAACGATATCAAAATGCGACAAGTCATTGCTGATACATTGACACTAGAGAGTGAGTTTACGGCCTTAATCACTAATCAGAACGACACAGAGACTAAGATAGAAAGAACGTCACAGCTTAGTGAAAAGTATCCAAATAATCCGTTAATTTCTTATGAATTACTCTCGCTTTGTAGTAACAGTGAATATAACTGCTCACCCGAACTCGTTACATCAACAGTGCAACAAGATTCAAACAACGGTGCTGCGTGGTTGTTATCTGCGATTTATCACGCGTCCAATAATGATACGAATTCTGCTGAAGCAGCTATTATTGAAGCCTCAAGGGCACCGAACTTTAATGATCATTGGAGTGACTATTCTTCAACTTTTTCAACCGCATATAAGCAAGCTGGCGCGATAGAAGGTGTCGAACTCGACGTTTTAGTAATGGGATATGTTGCCGCCCTGTCGAGCCCCAGCTATGGCGCGCTATTCAAGTTGTGTAAACAGGCACCTGTTGATAACACAGCGCTGCTTGAAGCTTGTCTTACTTCGGGACAGTTGTTTGCTGACGAAAGTTCGGCTCAAATCTCACGATTAATCGGCAGTAACATTCAAAAGAACGTGCTGACTAAACTTGGTCATACTGATGAATTAGCGCGTATTGTGCAGGCAAGAAAAGAGATGTTCGCTATCAACGAACAACAAAGTAAAGCACTCGATTTAATATGGCGTAATCAATCGCTGCGAGCAGAATGGCAAGCTGAACTCATTAGAAATGGCGAAGTAACAGCAGCACAATTTGCCATAAATGAAGCAATAAGAATATCCAACGATCCCAATATTAATGAATGTTTAGTGGTTAATTAACAATTATTTATTAAACATTGATATTATCACCTAATATCAAGAATAACTCATACTAAAATTACGCCAAGCAAGGACGCGTTTTATGTCATTTAAAAAAGTAGCAATTCCTTTAGTTGTTGGCGCTATTACAGCCATTATTGCTCTTGAATTAAAACGTGAAATCTCAGGTTTTGATGAGGTATCGCCACAACAAGAACAAACAACTGAAGTTCAAGCCGTTACAAGCCAACTTAAAACTTCTCCAAATGAAAAGAAAGTCGTTCAACCTGAATCCTCAAAAGGCACTGTCATTGCCCAAGAAATAACTGAGTGTAAGGTTATAGACAACGAATCAAGTGAAGAATATGAAAATCGTTTTAATCGCGAGTCAGTTCGGTTAAACACGAACATCGCGCAGCTTGATACTTTAGAAAGTAACTTATACAAATTACTAACAGATAGTAGCGCCCCCCACATTGCGTTAGAAAAAGCATTATCACTCAGCGAAAAATACCCTAACAATGATTTGACCAACTATCATGCCTTATCGGTATGTAGTGATGATGCAAATCTTTGTTCTGAGACACTGGTTTCTGACACGATTGATAAACTGTCAGATAATAGTGCGGCGTGGCTGCTCAAGGCGATTTATCATGCAGGTAAAGATGATACCACCGCTGTCGAAACGGCCATTATTGAGGCATCAAAAGCCACCGCTTTCAACGGTCATTGGCATGATTACGTCGGTGTAATATCAAATGTCTACCAACACGCTGGAGATACAGGAACTCAGCTGCAAGATGAAATCAAAATGGGATATATTTCGGCAGTTGCATTGCCTTCATACGGCTCTTTACACAAAGTGTGTAAGCAAGCTTCGATGGAAAAACTCACGCTAATTGAAGCTTGTCTAACCGCTGGGCAACTGCTAGAGCGTGACAGCAAAACCTTTATCGCCAAGTTTATTGGCTTTTCAATGCAAGAAATTGCGTTAGAAAAACTCGATCGCCCCGAAGAGTTATCGCGCCTAGCCACAGTGCGCCAAGCTCATAAAGCGCTCCTAACCCAACAAGCCAAAGCAACCACTCTACTCTGGCGTAACACACCACTTCGTCATCAAATGCTGCGCCAGATAATGGAACATGGCGAAATAGCCCATGCAGAATTTGCGATTGAAGAAGCCATTAAACTCTCTAATGCGCCCAACGTTGATGAATGCAAAACGGTTAATTAGCAGGCTCGAAACAATCTGTTAGTGCGATCTGTAATTTGTATAATTCTTTCTGGGAAAGGTATAAACCTGACCAATAAATAATCGCTAACATAGCCTCTATTGAAAACAATACATGAGGCTATTTATGACTAAGGCAATTTGGACAACAGATAATATTGGTGATCAGTCAGGTAAAACTGTCATCATCACAGGCAGTAACAGCGGCATTGGTAAAGAAACAGTAAAGCAATTAGCTGCCAAAGGCGCTAAGGTCATTATGGCGGTGCGTAACCTTGAAAAAGGTCGTCAAGCGATGACTGATATTAAGCAAGAAGTCGTCAATGCAGACATCGAAGTTAGGCAGCTTGATTTAAGTGACTTAAAGTCAGTTAGAGCATTTTCCGATACTATTCATCGTGATATGACATCTCTTGATATGCTGATTAACAACGCTGGCATCATGATGTGTCCTAAAGCCAGTACTGCCGACGGTTTTGATATTCAAGTGGGCACCAATCATTTTGGTCACTTTGCACTCACCGCATTATTGTTTCCTTTATTATGCGCCGCTAAGCATTCACGTCTTGTTGTGGTATCGAGTATTGCCCATAAGATGGCAAAAATTAACTTGGACGATGTTAATTGGACGACTCGAAAATATGATAAAAACAAAGCGTATTTTGAAAGCAAATTAGCTAATACCTTGTTCGCTTATGAATATGTAAAACGCTTTTCCTCACAGCCCAATGCACCACGATTAACCTTGGGACACCCGGGATGGACAAGCACTGGATTGCAGCAGCACGTTAGCTACTTACCCCTGCTCAATAAGTTTTTTGCCCAAGCACCTAAAGACGGCGCATTACCAACTTTGCGCGCAGCAACAGATGAAACGGCAGTCAATGGTGATTTCTTTGGCCCAGCAAACTTTTTTGAACTGCGCGGCCATCCGGTACATGTATCAGCAAGCAGTGAGTCAAAGAATCAAGCAGACGGAGAGCGCCTCTGGTCAATATCGGAAGATTTAACTGATGTATCTTTTGCTATGCCAACACCGACACAAGTCGCGAGTTAAGCTTGCTAGAAAAGGCTGTTACACTAAAGTTGTTAATTAATAAGGTGACGACAAGATGAGCTCGTTATTTCGAATAGAAACTATTGCACAAGTTCACGAATGGTTGAATCTGGGAGAGCCTGATCACCCATTGATTTCAATTTTTCAGCACACAGAAGAGATGCAAGACGATTTCAAGGACATTAGTTTCGTGACCGAACTTTATATGATGTCGTATAAGAAAAATATCTGTGGTTCATTTAACTACGGTCGTCAGTCTTATGATTTTCAACAAGGCACCCTAATTTTTACCGCACCAGAGCAAATTATTAGTGCGGTAGAAACTGAGTTTCAAAGTGATTCAGAAGGCTGGACTATTATGTTTCACCCAGATTTAATTCGCCCGTTTGAACTCGCCAAGCAAATGGATAGCTACACGTTTTTCTCTTATGAAATCAATGAAGCACTGCATGTTTCTGACAAAGAGCGCACCGCATTGTTTGAATTGGTGGAGCGTATAAAAAGCGAGATGCAACAAAATATCGACCAGCACAGCCATCGACTGATTGTTTCTACGCTGGGGTTAATTCTCGATTATTGCGCGCGATTTTTTGATCGCCAGTTCTTTACGCGCGGTCATGAAAATCAAAACACTGTGGTCAAGTTTGAGGGTTTACTCAATGGATATTATCAACAGCAACATCACCTAGAAAATGGTATTCCAACCGTTGCATATTGCGGTAAAGAGTTGGGGATTTCACCAAATTATTTAAGTGACTTACTTAAGAAAGAAACAGGAAAAAGTGCAATAGAACATATACATAGTTATATCTTAGATAAAGCAAAAACCGCTTTAATTCAAGATAGTATCGCCATCGGCCAATTAGCCTATGACTTGGGTTTTGACTATCCTTCGCACTTTTCAAAGTTGTTTAAAAACCTCACTGGCGAGAGCCCGAACAGTTATCGAAAATCTCATTAAACAACATCATTACAGTGACAAGACTCGCTTAATTTCTTCAACCATCAAGTTGTAGTAAGGATTAAACGTTAGGCGAGCATGCACTTTATCAGGTTCTTGATAACCCCACGCGCTGTACCATATTTCACCACCACCCTCACATTGAGCTCTCGCGCCTGCTTGCATTTGACCGTTGTTACAAATTCGCTGGCTACCATTGACGCCGTAATAGCGATTGTGTGGTGAGAACAAAAGCCCCATGTGGGACATATTACTCACGCGCATTGATGGGTAATGACTATTGATTTGACTGACTTGTTCATTTTCGACGCTCTCAGTCTTGAACTTTTTGCCGTTAGAAAAATAGAGAAGTTTGTTACGGGTATTATTAAAACTATTGTTAAACATAGATTTAATGGCCTTAATATCCAGTATGCTGTCGTCTTCTGAAATGACAATAAATGTTGGTTTTGTATAAACCGTATCCTCTAGCTGATCCATGACAATATCACTCGTGTGATAATACTGTGCTAAACCATTGGTTGGCGTGGTCATGTATCGAGCTCTGTTATAATATCTTTGAGGTGTTCCTTTATAAAGCCAGTCTTTAAACCATGCGGCAATCGGTGCAAATGGTGCTAGTGCGGTATCAGATTTAAAGCCAGGAGAGATAAGCACCAGTCCTTGAATGTCTTCATCTTGTAACGCATAAGACGTTACTAAATTTCCACCCGTTGAAAACCCACCGAGATAAACATCATCAACCTCACTCTTGAGTAAACGAACGTGGCGTTCAAGTAAAAGTTGCCAATCTTTGTATGACGCATCAATCATATCTCCCGGCCTTGTACCATGCCCACTTAATAAAATAGTGCGTACAAGAAAGCCTGCATCAGCCAATGAATTTGCTAAATCAATAAATGAGTATGGTGAGTCACCTAAACCATGAACCAATATAATACCTTTAGAAACATTGGTTTGCTTGCGAGGTTTTATTTCAAAAGGCATGTTAGCAGCAACTTCATCATCAATTTGAGATGATAAAAAATAACGATGGCTGATCAAATATTTTTTAGTGAGCTGCTGGTAATGATTAAAAGATTCAAACTCAAGAACTGGGGCCGCATTCGAGGCTGTTAACATGTCATGCTCTTTGGTTGTTTGACAAGCGGCGAGCAAGGTAATGCCGACGATGGCAATTAACAACTGGGCTTTTCTTAGCATTAACGTTTCCTAATTAGCACTTTTACAATCGACTTATCATATCGTTTACGGTGTTATATGTGAGTCTCTATCGCGTAAAGATAAGTAAATTTAGATTCTCGTTTTCGCATAGGACAACAACATGGCCGTTGCCATTTCAGCGTGTTGTTGAATTTGTTGCGCTGTCGGTTGTTTTTGACAATACAACACTTGCTGACGTAGGGATAACAACATGTTTGTCCACATGGTCATCAACATTGGGATTTTTGATTTATCGGTAATAGGAAACTGTTGTTCAAAAAACTCCATCAGTTTGTCTTTGGTATCATTAGCACCAATACCATGGAAAATCTCTATCACCTCTGGTGATTTACCGCTTTCGGCGATGAGCAAACGATATACAGCAACATGCTCTTTGCTCGTATGAAATTTTATAAAATCAACAGCGAAATCGTTAAGCGCTTTTGATAAATCTTTCTGCTTTAAATGATCAAAAAAATCACCCTCAGGTCTATTTCCCATTTCCCGCAATGTCGCTTCAAACAGGACGGCTTTCGATGAGAAATAACGATAAACCGTTTGTTTAGTAACTTGTGCATGAGCGGCAATAACGTCCATATTTGCTTGAGAATATCCTTGAGTTAAAAAAACTTCTTGCGCTGATTCTAAAATATTTTTTTGTTTTAATAGTTTATTGTTCTTCACCGTAGACATGAGCGGCTCCTATCTGAATTTAGTCATACTATACAGTATGATTTTTATTGACTCAACTCAGAAAGCGATCAATCATACTCATAAGTATGGTTTTATGTTGGGAATAAATTAGCGATGACTACACTACAATTTTCATTAACCAATCCACCATTATCTCAACGTAACAAAGGCGTAATTATTGCCGTGGTTGCAGCGATACTAATGAGCTTTGATCCTATTTTTATTCGACTTTCTGGCGTCAGCGGCTTTGACACGGCTTTTTTGTTTGGTTTGTTTAGTGCGTTATCTATTGCGGGAGTCATGCGATTTCAGCAACAGCAAAGCATTGTTATCAGTGTAAAAAAAGCTGGATGGCCAGCGATGATATCGGGGCTCTTAATGTTAATTAGCGCGAGTGCCATGATCATGAGTATTAAACACACAACGGTCGCTAATGTTTTTGTCATCCTTAGCGCCACACCACTATTCGCTGCCATCACTAGTTGGCTATTGATGGGAGAAGTGACGCGGCGTAGCACATGGGTCGCTATGTCGTCAGTAACGCTTGGCATCAGCATTGTGGTATCTGGCTCTTTTGAAGCGGGATATTGGTTGGGCGATAGTTTAGCCCTGCTTTCAGCGACATTTATCGGAATCAACCAAGCTTATTTGCGCAAGCATCAACACGTAAGCCGTTTGATCAGTGTCGGTTTAGGCAGTAGCTTGATGGCGATAGTATTCTTTTTCGTTGTATCACCATCAGAATATTCACTTCAGACATGGTTAGTGATGGCTACGATGGGTTTATTTACAGCGCCATTTGGTCGTGTGCTGTCTCATGTTGCAACGCGTTACATTACTGCGCCAGAAGTGGGCATTATTTTACTTATCGAAGCCATTTTAGCACCACTATTTGCGTTAATTGCTTTTGCTGAAATCCCGCCATTCAACACCCTTATTGGTGGACTAGTAATATTGTCCACTATCTATATTTACGTAGTAAATTCAAATAAATAACTATGGAGACTCATTATGTCTAACTCACTCGAAATATTCACTGAACAGCTCAGCCAACATTGGGGAGAACTCAGCTCAGATCTCACTTTAAAAAGTAAGCAGCTTTTGGAACAGTTATGTCACGATTGCGTCAATGAAGACTGGATACAGCAGCTATTGATTGATAAACCTGCCGCCAAAACGATTTATACAGATGCCGAACACGGCTTTATGCTCAATGCTCATGTCGAGCAGACTGGTGAACAAAGTCCACCGCACGATCACGGCGACGGCTGGGTATTATATGCCATGGTAACTGGTGATGTTGCGATGGGTATTTATCATAAGACGTTCACTCAAGATGGCGATGTTAGATTAGTACAAAAGGATTTATACCACCTCACTGCTGGTCAATGCAGCGTATACCTACCCGGCGATATTCACGACACAACAACAATGGAAAACAACTCTATTATGTTGCGTTTAACCAGCTGTGATTTCCAACAAGAAGTCGCAGAAGGACGACTAACGCGTTATACAGATAACATTACTAAATGGAATTAATAGACAATGTTAGCCTTCAATCGCAAGTTTAGTAAGGATATGCTCCAGACAAACTTGCGGTTGAATATGCCAGAGTCCATAACTGATAGGTAGAATTTTAATGCCTGCACGTTGCAATATTTTGTAGGTATTTAGTTCGAAGAAATCAGCCCAAGGTCCGGGATAACCAATAAGATCAAGCGCGAGATACTTACCGTTTAAACGGCACAAAACATCCACCTCGACACCCGCCACGTGATAACCAGACCAGCACTCCACATCACAAGCCTTTAGCGCGCTAATGAGTTGTTGCTGAAATAGGTCAATGGTTTCATTTTGACCGTGGTTCACCTCAAACTGACCAGCAGACATCAAGTAACGGCGTAATAAGTTGTTAGTATTCAATTTATTTTCATCAATCGACACGAACAGCATTTGCCGTTGCCTCGCTCGTGTAATACACACATTGAATACATCGGCTTTGTTTAGATACGCAGCGGCACGGGTGGCGTTGTTATCGACACTAAATGAGATCAACATAATGTCACGCTCTTCCCCTTGAAAACCAAATGGCGTCGCAACGCGAATATTATGCTTTTTCACTTGTTCATCATCAAAGTTTGCCTCAATAGCTTTAGCGATATGATCTGTTTGATGTCTGAACGGGGAAATAATGCCAATGCTGTGGCTAATATCTGTTTTCGCATCATGGCTTATTTGTAATTGAATAGCCTCGATAACAGCATCAGTTTCAGCTTGGTTTATACCTTTACTATCACGCTCTCCATTTACTCTGAACACATCTAAATAGCCGCTATTTGTACACGGACGATGTTGCATGATCTTTAATTTGTTCTGATAAAATTGCTGATTACTAAAGTCGATTAACTCGGGTTTGCTTCGAAAATGCTCATCGAGCATGGCGACTTGTTGTTGGCAGTTCAGCGCTTGTAGTGATAAGTCTAAAATGGAATTATCACGATAGCTGACAACACCACTTTGAAAATCAGCTAATTGATGTTTGGTGAGTAATTGTCGTTCTTTGTTTTTAGCTAAAAATGAATAATGGCGCAGCTGCTTGGTATCCCCCACAACAAGCGCTCGCTTTGCTCGATATAAAGCTGGTAAACAGCCACTAATATTACATTGCGTTGCTTCATCAATAATCACCACATCGAACATTTCTTTGCGTAGCGGTAAGATGCGATAAAGAGAGTTTAAACTCATTAACCATACCGGAAATGCTTGGAATAAGGCTTCAAATTCAATACCGTCAAACATTTCTGCTTGGCGTTTCGATGTACGACTACGAATGGCTTGATTAAACGCTTGCAGTGATTTTCGATTATTCTTTAATAAAGACGATAAATTAGCATGCTTAACGGCGCTGAGATAATCAGCCGATGCTTGCTCACGCTGCTCGCTTAATCCATTAATTTTTTCAAGTGCTTGCCACTGCTTCGATAGGCTGCCGATTTTTCCTCGCATTATCATTAGGTAAAGCTTATAAAACCACTGACTTTGCCGTTCTGTTAGTTGATGTAACCGTTGACCGCGCCCAATGGCTTTTTGACAAAATTTTGTAAAATCACGCTCTAAAACAGCCAGTGTTTTATTGAGTTGAATGAGTTCTTTTTCACAAGCCTCGGTGCTAGGCTGGTTTTCATTCGTTAGATAGCCCGCTAGCAGATCAGAAATATAGCTTTTTAGTTGCTTTAAAAATTCCTTCTTGCCCGCTCGAACAGACACATCACCAAGACCAAAACTTTGCTCAAGTTTGTCGCCGATGACATCAAGCGCCGCATCATTATTCGCGACAATTAATACCGACTCTCCACGCGCCATATGCTCTGCGGCAACAGCCGCTATCGTATAACTTTTGCCAGTTCCCGGTGGACCTGAAATACAACCAAGCTGAGCGTTTGCTGCAATTGAAATAACTTTTTGCTGGGGCGTAGATAACAAGCCGGGTAGATAATCAAATTTTAGTTTTTTATTTTCTTTAAGCTGCTGTTTATTATCAGAAAATAACTCTTTAAGTGGCGCTGATAAATTATCGACCTCTGCCATTGTTTCAAGTTCGTGTAACACGCCCCGGCTACTCGTCGCTCGTTCTACAAAGGCCAACATCGACATTGGCAATACAGACAATGTTTTACGACGCAGCGCTTTTTTTAAGTCCTCTTGCGATTTAAGCTCGGGAAAGTGTAATAACTCAAGTGCATCAAGCGATAGTGGACTTTTCTTTAATAAAGAAGTCCAAAGCGAAGGGGCATAAAGATCAGGTTCATTGGCAAGCATTGAAGAAAAATCAACGTCAGGAAGCAACAACTCTAACAACGGCTCATTAACATCAGGCCTTTGATTTTCTGAGAGAAAATAAAAATCATCACCATCGTTTTCAATAACAGCTTCGGTGAACAACAATGGAGCAGCTATTTGTTTTCGCTCACCTCTTAACTCTACCGTTCCCACCACAAAAAAACTAGCATAGAGCAATGTACGCTCACGCTGGTACGTCTCAATTCGCGCCTGCATTTTACTAGCAAACTCATTTGGAAGTGGCAGTCGAGGCAAAAAGCCGCTACCAAGTTCATCACGCCCTGACAAATACCAAACATCATCAGCTTTTAATTTTTGTAACGTCCACAAATTTAAATCAGCACTGTCTTCTTGATAACAGTCCTTGTAATACGACAACACATTCGAGTAATTCACTAAATAGAGCCCATTGTTAACATGCTAATTTATCAGCCGAGAATCATTATAATCTTGATGCACAGGCTTTTTATCGTTGCCGTACTCTAGCACAATGCACTTAATTACGACCTCAGATTTTAGCTGTAGTTTTACAACAAAACCCTAATTATGGTTATTAACGACGTGCATGATATAGTGCAATTCAACGTCAATTAATAATAATTAAACCAATGAATTTATTTAAGTATTTAGCAATCGCTAGCTGTGTCTTATGCTCTGCGTTTGCTGTTGCAACACCTACTCAAAATTATCAAGATTTTCTCACTAAAATAGAAAGCGTTGACCAGTGGGATAAGGCACAGCATGACTTGTTTTCACAAAAGAGTTGGCAGTATTGGATGAGTGTCAAAAGCGAAGTCAACGATACGCCAAACAAGTTTTCTGCAATGATTAACCGCTATCATCAATTACAAGCCAAGCATCCACGTCCTTTTAATATTGATCTGAATCGCTTCCAATCGAGCATTGAGCAATTTAAACGTTTTGATGATCGTAATAGCCCAATCAAAGACGCCACATTATTTATTGGTAGTTCGAGCATTGTGTATTGGAAAACAGCGCAGTTTTTCCCCGACTACGCCGTAATTAATCGTGGATTTGGCGGTGCCAGTATTGGTGAAATAGAGTATTTCTACGATGAAGTTATCAAACGTCACAATCCTAAAAATGTGGTGCTATACAGCGATATTGACATTGAAAACGGCGTTGAACCGGCGATTGCTGTGACAAATCATATTCGTTTAATCACGCGTATTGAGCAGGACTTTCCAAACGCTAACATTCTGATTTTAGATATGAAACCAACCTTAGTCGATTTCATTCTCGGTAAAAATGTTCGCGCTAATAAGATTCAAGCAAACAAACTGCTGAAAAAATTTGCTAATGCGCGTTCACAACGTCATTACATCGATGTCACAGGGGCAATGGTGACTAAAACAGGTAAATTAAACGACACGTTATTTTTAGATGATGGCATGCATTTAAACGACAAAGGTTATCAAGCTTGGCAGCCTTTAATTGACAATATTCTGCAAGAAGTTAGTGCGTCAGTTCATTAAAATACAGAGCCCTTTAACACTCATTAAAGGGCTTTTTCGACATTATTGGTTACTGTAAATAAATCGAAATATCTCTGGATAAAGTTTTTCGTGTACAGATTTTCTGCTAACCCCTTCTCGGTCTTCACATAAAGAAACGCCCATTGCTTTGTGAGTATGCGTGCATGCGTCTAAGTAAACGAAATGTCCTTCACCATTGTTTAGTGTAACTAGTGTCGAATGAGATACCAGCGTTGCGTAGCGTTTAGCGTGCTGGTTAAATGGCAAGAAGTCGTTGTTTACAGAGCCAACAATGAGTAGCGGACTATCGATGTTTTTTAAACTTTTTGAAGTGAGTAAATGGCCGCCAGCGGGATCTAATGCAATAAGTCGTTTTATTCGCGTATCTTTAAATGACTGTTGCTTGATGTGAGTTGGCGCAGCAAGTTTTTTCAACCCTTTGGTGTATAAACAACTACGGTCACCCTTTGACTCTTTCGATTGACAATAATCTAACGCCAAGCTTTTATCTGCCTGAGCGCCAGCCAGTAACAATGCTGCCATTCCACCTGAAGAGTGACCAATCGCCGTAACATTATTCCAGTTAACCTTAATATTTGAAAACACCTTATTGCTGCTTTGCAATTGATTTGCGGATAGTTGATTTAAAGTCGCAGAGACGTCAGCAGGACGTAGACCTAAGCTCATTACAGTCGATGGATTCATCGTTTCGATACCATAACTCCATGATTCACCGAAGTGATCAATGCCAACAACGACAATCCCCTGAGAAGCCATTGCGTAGCCAAGCCAGTTGTGCGATTTTACTGATCCCATAGCGCCGTGCATTAATAATATGGTGTGATGCTGTTGTACATTAGGCGCTAAGCAGATTTGAGATTTCTCGCAATCGGTGTCAAAACCTGCGGGATACCAAATGCGTAGTTTGATGGGACGGTACGTTAAGGGATCTGTTGTTTTAAGTTCTATCACCTTTACGGTCGATTGCGGTTCTTTACCATAGGCTAGACCGTTAAGTGTTGTGAACAATGCAATTAAGATAACGATGTATTTCATGAATAGTTTCCTGTAGTTGGTGTGTAACCAACTATGAACTGTTCACTGCGCAGGCTATAGTGCCAAAAGTCAGCAATTTCATAGCATTAAAAAGTGACTTTTGGCACTATCAACCGAAGAAGTCTTGCCTTATATTGGATCGATGAAATCAAATTTTAAATTAATATTAAGTAGTATCATTGCATGGTGCATAGCCATGTATGTTGATGTATTTGAGGTGAATAAAGGGAACTTACTGCTTTTATTAGGCTATGGAGTCAATCTTGTTATTTGGATGGTTGCTTTAGCCGGCATAACATCAAGTAATCAACAAAAGAGTATTGCGTGCATACTCGGAATTGCGACTGCCAGCGCCCTTATCACCGTGCCGACAACCATATTAGCCCCTGTATTATTAATTTTCTGGATGTCGTATTTAGCTGATTCTATGGCAGAAAAAAAGTTATGGCTGAGTTATATCTTAATTAACTTTTCCGTAATGATGTTAGCCGTATGGTTTGGCGCAAACGCTCAAGCGATAATTACCATGTTTTCTTTTATCGCCTTTCAGTTATTTGCCATCTCTTCGACCTTACAAGCGAAAGAACTAAGTAAGCAACGTGACACTATAGAAAAAACGAATCTTGAATTAATTACAACACAAAGCTTATTACTACAAACCTCTAAACTTGAAGAGCGCCAACGAATTCTACAAAACCTTCATGACGGTATCGGTCATCAACTTACCGCGATGTCGTTGCAAAACGAGCATACATTGCAACTAATGAAATTAAATAAAACCGTTAATGTTGCTGCCTATCTGGACCAACAAAAGTGTGCAATTAAAGAAACCTTGTTGGCTCTTCGCCACATTGTTAAGCAATCACGAAATGCAGCCTATATTGATTTAGAAACCGCGATGATAGCAATTGCTGACAAGTTACCAAGTGTAGCACTTAACTATGCTAGCCAGATTCATTTTGAGCGCCCTGTACTCATTGAAGATCTCATTTACAGTTTTCAAGAAGGTATTAGTAACGCCGTGAGGCATGGCGGTGCTGATGCAATTGATATCGACATCTTAAAAGACAACGCAAACGTCTCGATTACATTAATTGATAACGGTAACGCAAAGCAATCATCAAATAGCACCGATTCAGTATTTGGCAGTGGACTAAGTGGTATGCAGGAACGTTTGTCCCTGTATGATGCGCAAGTCGACTTAGTAAAAAACAAAGGGAATGGCTTTACCTTGATGATTAACATGCCATTAGCGCAATGTGTCATCAACCAGGCTGAGATACCCACTAAGGAAATTTCATGATAAAAATAGGCATTGTTGACGACCAAATGATTGTCCGCTCTGGGCTTGTAAACCTGATTACGATAAATGACAACCATCAAATAATATTTGAAGCGAATAACGGGAAAGAAGCACTTAAATATCTTGAAGATAAATCAATTGATTTATTAATCACCGATCTAAAAATGCCAGAAATGAATGGTTTAGAGCTGATCAAAAATGTACGACTGTCACGTCCTTCACTACCTATTTTGGTATTAACAACGTTCGACGATAATGAGCTATTCGTACAAGCAATCAGAGAAGGTGCCAACGGCTTTTTATTAAAAGATGTTGAATACGATAAACTTGAACATGCCATTACTACCATTGCGGCTGGAGAGTACTTGTTTGAACCACAAGTGCTTTCTAATAATCATTCAATCAATGATTTACCATTTTCTATGGAGTCTCTCACTGACACAGAAAAGCAGATATTGCGTTATGCCGCAGCGGGTTTTTCTAACAAGGAGATAGCGACGAATATGTATTTAGCCAGTGGCACAGTTAAAAACTACATCAGTAAAATTCTAGAGAAAACACAAAGCCGCGATAGAACTCAAGCAGTAGTCAAAGCCATTCAACTAAAAATTATATAGCGTCATTAAAAAAGCCCTTCCAAAGAAGGGCTTTCAATGCGTGTTTCTTTATTAAGACGTTACTTTGCGCCACCCTTCAACGTGAGACGTTTGCCAAAATAAAATCAACAATCGTGTCGCCAGTCCGAGTAATAGAGCACCAGCAATGGCGAAACCTAAACCGGTTTCTGACGCGCTATTTGCACTGAAATACGAGAAGTCCATTAGCTTAATAAAGCCACCAATCGCCACGAAAATAGCGGCTGTTACGGCAAAACGATTAATGTTTTTGCGTAGTACGCCAAAGCCACGGATTAACGCTTTCTTCTCGCGAGCTACTGTAAAGTTTAATGCAAAGCTAAACCACGACAAGCTAAATAGCCACGCGATAACGAGCAGAGCAATAAACACTTTTTTCACCGTGCCGTCAGTAAACGACATGGCCACAGCAACAAGGCCACATAGTACGATTGGAATAATTAACCAACGTAAGAACAACCCTAGCGCAGGAAACAAATTACGGCCAGCGTTAGATAACCATAACGATAGTTTCAATTTTTGTTGTTGTGCACTCGCCATAGTACCCGCCGCCAACGCCATTTTACTTAGAAAGAGTAGTGGCAGTGCCAATACTAAGACTAGGATCCCATAGACGAAAGCAGGATTATTAGAAATAGCGTCGATTAACAAGGTAATGTGTTCAGATGAGCCAACTGGCGTCACAGCAAGATTCACCGCGAGGCTTTTCTCACCAAAGCGGAACAATACAAAATATGCCGGTAGCAATATCAACATTTCAATTAACAATGTTGCGACGGCTACCCATTTCATTTTCCACATCAAAGATAGTGTATTTTTCATGTCAGGCTCCTATAGTGGCAACGCAATGCTAAATGCATGCTGAATGTTTTGTAACAACGATATAGCCCAACGCCAAGATTGATTTCCTTGTTTGGCAACACGCTTGGTATTATTTGAAAAGTCTTTATCTAATAAGACCTTAAATTCTGGGTCGATCATAACCTCAACGAGCTTCTTGTCTGATTCCCAATGCCATTTGGTCCATGGAATGGTGTCATCTGCCTGCCATTGTCGTATTTCTGTCGTGCCGTCTTCAAACGTCAGTAAGACATCAACTTGTGGCGGGTGAAGTTCACCATTTCGCACGAGTGTTACTTGATGTACAAAACCTTCGCCTTTTTCAGGTTTACTAAAGCTTGGATCGCTTCCGTCACCATTAAACGTATAACCACCAGCAATCTGTTTCTTCCCACTGACTGCTGACTTCACTTCAAAATCAATGTTCTTAATCGTAGTAATAGCATCATTTAAATAGCGACCCATGCTTGGATCAATTTCATTCGCGATTGCAATAAAGTCTTGAGTAGCAGGATGTTTAAAAGCCCAACGCTTGTAATAAGCTTTTAGTAATTGATCAACCTTATCTTTACCCCAAACGCGTTCAACAGTATTTAAAATTGTTGCAGGTTTCGAATAAGAGTTAGTGCTGTAACCAGCGCGGCTAACATACTTCCAGCCATGAGTTTTTACCGGATCTAGTGTTGGTGTTTGTGCGGTCCTCACGTGATGCACGGTAGGCATATCAACATTAAATTGTGCGAATTGAAGAATGTTTTCTTGGCCAAGCGTTTCGCTCATAATGCGACCTTCGGTATAGCTGTTAATACCTTCATCCATCCAAGATTCTTCAAACTCGTTTGAAGCAAAAATACCTTGCCAGTAGTTGTGACCAATTTCATGAATCGTCACCATCGCTGCTGCATGCATATATTCTGAGTAATCTAAATCGGTAATGGTTGTTACTAATGTTGGATACTCCATGCCGCCAGCGCCGCCAGCATTTTCAGGCGGTTGCACTAAAGTCATGGTTGAGTATGGATAAGCACCTACTTTTTCGTCAAACCATTTGAATGATGCTTTTGCTGCATCAAACTGATTTTGAATAGATTTCTCAGAAAGTGGCTTTTGGTGTAACAGGCGAATAGTAATGCCATTCCACTCTGCTGTCGCTTCGCCAAACTTAGAATCGGCAGTCCATACGAAATCATGAACATCTTCCGCTTGGTAATGGTGAGTTGTAAGTGACTCTTGTGATTCTTTCTTCACTAAATAACCCGTTGCACCAACAAGGTAGTCACTCGGGACCGTAATTTCGACATCGTAGTTACCAAAGTCAGAAAAGAACTCAGTGTTGGCGTGATAATTATGATTTACCCATTTTCCTTTGTAGAATACGCCCGGCTTTGGAAACCATTGCGCGACAAAGTTAAAAGTATCGCCATTGTGACCACTACGTGCGAATACCTTAGGCAGCTGACTAGTGAAAGCGATATGTAAAGTGACTTCTTCATTAGGCATTAATGGCTGCGCTAGCTTATATGTCGCGACATCGCCGTCAGTTATCCAGCTTTGCGATACGTCATCACCACTGGCATTGTTAACGCTAGTCACTTGAACATAGCCAAATTTATCTTGTCCATCACCTTCACGAGAATCACCACGCAAACGACCACCGTTACTTTCTTTCATGAAGATAGTATCTGTGCGTGAAAATGCATTGAGATAAAGATGAAATGGGATTTCGTTTAACGTTACGTCAGTGGTATTTCTCCAACGTAGTGTCATAGTCGCATCAACGCGATGTTTTTCGGCGTCGAGAGTTGCTTTGATGTGTGTATGATGCACTTGATCTGTGTGCGGTCCTGGCATACGCAAGGCAGACGCCATTGCGGAAGAAGTACAAAGTACTCCAATAAGCAGGACAATTCGTTGCAAGGCTTGCATTGGATTTCCTTAAAATTGCGTTTTAATGGCAAAAATAGCAATGCCACAAAAACAGTTATTGTTATTATTTAAATAAAACGCAATCAGGGTAAACCATGAGGTTTACTTTGTTAAGTATTAATCTGTAACTAATTTTAAACAAGTTAAAATATTGAATTTATTATGCTAATTTAATTTTGATTACATTAACGTAACAAGACTATCCAACCAACCCCATGATTAAAATCCACAAACCTAAAACTGTTTTCAGTGCTTTGGTATTAATGTAAGTGGCAATCGTGCTGGCGACAATACCGCCAATAATCGCTGCTGGCCCTGCATACATGACAATATCCCAAACTGCTGCTCCTTGTTCACCTAAATGTATTGGCGCCGCAGCCCACACAGTTATCGCTGTAACAACAACGGCACTGGCAATCGCCATGGTGACGCAAAATCCTCTAAAAATTAAATATAAAACCAGTATTTCACCGACACCAACCGATAATAGCGCCGTAATAATGCCACCGAAAAAACCAATGATGGACAGCATGACGTAATCTGCGCTTTTTAAGTGGCTGTGATTATCAGCTTTAATCTTAATCCAATAAATTTGAATCAATAACGATAAGCCTAACGCGATAGAAAACCAGCTAAATTGATGTGCTAGCGATGTGCCGCCTCCAATCGCTAATAAATATTGTGCCCAAATACCCAGCGCTGACGTAGTGCCAACCAATAAGATTATTTGAGCAAAGGAAATCCATTTAGGATCATGTCGGTGACGACACAGATAATAGAGCGTCCACGTTATCGCGCCCGCGGTCATGCCAAAGCTTTGAATACCAAAACTCGTCGATACGGCCTGTGCTTCTGACAACCCGAGATGATTAAAAACAGGAATGAAAACAACACCGCCACCAGCACCCGACAAGTTAGCGAAAATAGCACCAATCAAGCCAAGTAGCGTATTAAGTAAATTAGTCGCTAATTGTTGGTGTTCAGGAAAAGAAATATTGGCGTAAACAAGCCAACATATTGCAAGCACAATGGGTATAAATCGAAAATGTAGCAGACGGCTGAACAACGTTGGGGTTCCTAAAGGAGCGCGAATAGCCTTGTACAATACGCAAAGTGGAGTACCCGAGCAATAGCCTCGATAAAAAATAGGCTGTTTACGATAACAGCCTACTCATTGAGCTCTACTGAATGATGGTCAGTTTCTGTTTTAACTTCAAAATACTGCCTGCTGAAATACGATTCCAACGTACAATATCTTTAACCGACACCTTATAAGCACGACCGATATCCCATAGGTTATCACCAGATTTTACAGTATGAACTACCTTGCGTCCTTTTTTGGTAGAACTTAGCCACATCGATTTATCAAAATCTACCAAAGGAATAGTTAGCGTCTGGCCAATATAAATTCGATTTGAATTTAAATCATTAGCCTGCTTAATTTCATTAATTTTAGTGTCATGTTTAGCAGCAATTCGACTTAAGCTATCACCCGATTTCACTTTGTATTCAAGCCAGCGCATCCAATTTTTAGGATCAGTTTGCGACAACTTTTTACGCAACACCGGCGCTTTATCAGCTGGCACCACTAACTGATGAGACTGGTTTGGCATAGTCACCAAAAAGTTTAATCCAGGGTTTAATTGCTGCAGGCGACTAACATCAATACCACTCCACTGTGCCGCAAGCTCTAAATCTAACTGATTTTCAACACTTACAAACTCAACTGCGGCTGTATTTACTATTGGTGTAAACTCATAATCGAGGCTTTCATGATGCTTAAGAATATCAGCAATGGCTAATAGCTTTGGCACGAAGTCATTGGTTTCAGACGGTAATTTCAGTGACCAAAAGTCAGTACCCTTACCTGCTTTGCGATTGCGAGCAATAGCGCGACCAACGCGACCTTCGCCAGAATTGAATGCAGCAACCGCATTGAGCCAATCTTCATCGAAGGTGTCATGGAAAAACTCAAAATAAGAAAGCGCAGCATTGGTTGATTCGATTACATCGCGACGACCATCGAACCATTTATTGATTCGCACATCAAAACGCTTGGCGCTCGCTGGCATAAATTGCCACAATCCAACGGCACTTTTATGGGATACGCCATAGGGTAAATAGGCACTCTCAACGATTGGCAGCAACGCCAATTCAAGCGGCATATTGCGCTTTTCTATTTCTTCTACGATGTAATGTAAGTAAGGCTCGGCACGCTTAGAAATCGTTGCCATGAACCGTGGATGACTCAGATAATACTTCTTCCATTTCTTTACCGCAGGTTGGTCTGGCACTTCAATCGATAACTGCGAACGAATGCGTTGCCAGACATCCTCATGTTCATGAGGCGCTAGCACCTTAGGCTCTATGACAACAACTGGTGGTGGCGTTTCAACGACAACAGGCTCTATCACTTCATTGATTTCTGGTGGTGCTTCTTGTTGCGGCGTTTGCTGACACGCGGCCAAAACAAAGGCCACACATACTAATGTCAGTTTTTTCATTATGTTTGTTCCTAACTCTTTATAATTTTAAATAAATTCGAGGATTTATTCGGTGCTCTTGGCTTAGCATTTCAAAATGTAAGTGAGGTCCAGTGACTCGGCCTGTTGCACCAACGGTTCCAATTTTTTGCCCTGCAGTTACAACATCTCCAGCCTTGACGTTTATGGTATCAAGATGGGCATACAGACTTTGAATGTTTCCCTGATGCTCAATTAATATAACGTTCCCATAATTACGATGTAGCGTCGAGCCATCGGCGACTTTGATAACACCTGAAAAACTCGCCACAATATCGGTGCCCGTTGATGCCGCAAAATCGATACCTTTATGGGGTTTCTTGCTACGGAAACTATTCACCTCATCGTAATCGGAAGATATTCTCGCATTAGATACCGGAATCATGCCTTGTTGTGGCTTAACATCATCTAACTGAACAACCATTGGCTGTGCAGCCAAAATGGAGGTGAACATAATAGACACCAATCCCATTAACGCAAGCTGATAATACTTAATGTTTTTTCTAATGACCTCACAAGACATAGCCGCACGAATTCTTTGCTCAAAATCCTGCTTTTGGAATCTAGCCCCTGAAAAGTAAGCATGTAAGCCACTATCTTGCGTGTTATTAGTTAACTTCAAACAAGCAACCAAAGCTTGTGCATAATCTAACTGCTGTGTTGGATTATGGGCTAGCACCTGTCGGTCACAGTCAAGCTCCATTGCCTGTAAGAAACGCTGCTCCATATGACGCACAAAGGGATTAAACCAGCTTAAACAAGCAATCAACCGCACTAAAATGACAGCCTGTGGATCGCGGTTTTTTATATGTGTTAATTCATGTTGAATCAGCAAATTTAATTGTGATGTTGGCATCGATAACACCTGTTTCGAAATAATAATACGTGGCTTAAAAAAACCAAAAACGAACGGCGATATATGTTGATCAGTTACTCGAATATCGGTGGTGGTGTTAATCCGATCATCATTAAACCGCGCCGTGTTTTTTACTAATCGATACGATTTTATTAATGATATGACAAACTTCACCACACCTAATAGCATGCCAAAAACAAGAATAGAAAGTACCATATCATTGAAATAATTAATAAATACCAGTTCACTAAAATCACTGACTGTTTGTTTTTGAGCATGATGGTGTGATGCACCACTATCAATTAGCACTTGCGGGATTAGCCCAGCACCATGCCAAAATGAGATAGGAACAAGCGGCACGAGAGACAACAAGATCCATGCCTGCCAAAATCGCGCCCATTGCGTTAATTGCGGATAAAAATGATGAAGGATCACGGCCACGCCATAGAGCAACGCACTCCAACAAACAAAGAGTACAATTTTCGCACCAAAACCATTAAACAGTGATAAAGCGTCCATTTTGTTATGCCTCTTTGTTATCGTTACTTAAGTCTTTAAGTAACTTTTCTAAATCAGCAATCTCACCATCATCAATAAGTTTACTATCGGTGAACATGGCAACGGGCAATGGACCGTCGAGTTCAAATACACGCTTTGCAAAGTCTTGAGCGAAGCTCGCCAGTGTTTTCACTTTATCGACTTGCGCGGTATAAATTCGCTTATTGCCTTGGCTAGTAATATTAACTAATTCTTTTTCACCCATGCGCTCTAACGTTTTGCGGGTCGACGAATAACTCCATTGCAACTGCGCTTCAATCTCATCGTGTAATTCTCGTGCAGTGCACGGCTGACGCTGCCATAGCACTTTCAATATTTCTAATTCAGGAGCAGTTGGTTGCATAACTTAATTCTCGTTTTTACCAATGGACGTATAATGAACGAGCAACATAATGCGACAACTGTCGCAACAAAGTCAACAACCAATGTGACATTTGTCGCACATTATATTTAGATTTCTAAATTAGATAATATTTTTCAGCGAGTTAGTTTATTAATTTCTTTTTCTAGAGCAAGAGAAGATAAGCAAGGTGAACCCGTTTTTCCTGCATTTTCTTTGACTAATTGAGTGATTGCCGCATTAATCGGACTGGTTTGATGATGTACTTTTGCCAAATCAACAATAGCGCCATTGAGATAATCAATCTCGGTTTGACGACCTAACATAAAATCTTCATACATCGATGAACGCGCTGTGGGATCTATTTTTAACATGGAAGAAGCGACTATTTTATAGAGCCACGTTGGTAATGATAAAACGAGTGGAATGATTTTAGGGCGCACTTTACCCGATCTGACTGGCTCAATACCCGCTGCTTTAAACACAGTTAAGGCTTCTGAAATAGCCTGCGCTAAAATACGGCGATAGGCGCGATCAGACAATTCTTCTAATAATGGAATACCCGATAACGCATTGATTGCATTATTTAAATTAAGTAGTAGCTTAGTCCATTGAATATTGCGAAGGTCATTGTAAATATCAACACTCAATCGTGCCGAATCAAACGCAGCAATCAGTTCGACTGCACTATTATTTGGATCTTCTAGCGCAACATTACCTTCGGTGCCGCAATGCAATTGCCCCTCCCCTTTAGTTAATACGTTGAATGGCACCATACCCGATAGCACGGTGAACATGGGAAGGTGCTTGCGCAACACATCACCGTTGGTCACGCCATTTTGTAAACTGACAATCACCGCAGAAGATTTGGCATACTTTGCAATATCCAATGCAATAGCTTCGGTGTCACCACTTTTTACAGTAACCAAAATAAAATCGGCATTTGCGAGTGCACTGATTTCGAGTGAATAGTTAATATTTTCTGGGGCTACGTATTCTTGTCTGCCGCACCAATCTGTTAACGTTAAGCCGTTACTTTGCAGTTGTTGCTGCATACGTTGACGACCAATTAACGTCACATCAACGCCAGCAGATGTTAAACATCCACCTACATAACAGCCAATGCTTCCGGCGCCAACAATGGCAACTTTATATTGTGTCTCTATGGTTGAATCCATGAAAACTCGAGGTATTATCGAAACTAACTCCAATAATACCTCTATTTTCACCGTTATTTGGTAATTAAATACTTATCTAATTCTGTTTGTGTCATTACGTGAATATCACTCGCCGGCGCTGCGTTTAGTGTGAAGAAATAAAACTCTGGGCCCAATTCGTCACCTAGTAACTCTCTGAAAAAGGTCAATTGTGCGCCGTGCTCAGCGTCATCTCGACTCAGTAAATGAGCAGATTTACCATTCACACAGCACCAAGAGTGAACACCAACTTTACCCCCTTTGTTGTATTCACGCTTGAACCCTGCGGCAAAAAGATCAACGCCACCAGAGTTGATGTCACCATTGGCTTTTACCACAGTAGTTAGCTTAGCGTTTCTGATCAAACGTCCGGTATGCATGTTAATAGCATCGTTTACTGAGCCATCTATTTCTTGCAGAATTAACGTATCAACATTCGTATTATTCTTAATTAATTCATTCATTTGAATATATGTTTCAGTGCCTAAGGTGCCATTAAGCGTGGCTGTATTATCTAATACTTCAATGCTGCTATTGCCCGCGCCAAAAAACGATTCGTTAATTATCATACGTACATTAAACACATCCTGAGTTAGCACATTTTTCACATTACCGTCGTAGATAAAATTATCACCATCAGGAGTGAGCGTAATATTAGCGCCTTTTAGAACTGAATCACCCGCTTGATTTTTAATGACAATGGCGAGTGTTTTTTCAGGTTCGTTTTTGTCTGGATTAAATCCAAATGTGACCAGACCTTTTTCGAATTCTGCAACCACCGACTTTTGACCAGCACCAAAATCATAAAAAGCGAGAGTGTATTGTACACCTTCAAATTGAAGTTCTACCTGGGCATTCTGTGTTTTAAAGTCAGCAATATAATCATCAATTTTGTCAGGCTGAATAAGATGAAATTCTTTGATCGGTAACTTGGTCGTTTCCACCTTGTTTGTCGTTGACTTACTGCTACCACCACAAGCTTGCAGTAGCATTCCTATACATACTGCTGTGCATACATTTCTTAATTTATTCATTATTTTATCTCTCTCCTGCAATTATTTAGTTAGCATTTTAGAGAGATGTAGCTGATCAAATTAGACAATAAATGTGTAAGATTTGTAAGAAATCGTCTCTTGCCAATTACAATTTTTATGGAAGCAAGAGACGTTAGTGTTTATTTTATCTCAATACGTGAACTTGCAGTTCGTGCTTTCACATCGGTACGATACATAGCCTCGGCCGTCGCTGGCCCCGTTTGATAATTTCCGACATGTCGCACGCGGCTGTAATAAGAATAACTGTCTTTATCCTGCAAATTCATTAAATACCAAGTGACTTTGCCATCTTGAATATCGATATGATTGTTATTCTTCCAATCACGATCAGAACTGCCTTTGTAAAACACATTACTGAGCCATGGACTAATGACTTCCAAGCCACCAGCGACATCGTCGGTAATCGCAATATGGGTACGAGGAATCGCCGAACTTATCGAAAGTGTCGTTTTTAATAAATCGCCAACTCTTAGATTGGTATCGCCTGTGATTACTTGCCATTTTCCATCGACTCGCACAAAGCGTTGACGCTTAAGGTTAAGTCCAGCGCTCTGGGCTGTAACCTCAGTCAAAGGCAGCTGGTACTCCATGGTTAACCAATGTGCTTGTTGCTCTGGTAGCTGATATTGCAACTGATTACCGATTTGCGTGAACGACAGAGATTTCGGTTGTGCGTTTTCATTAATACCTTGATCTTTTAGTAGATAACTACAAACACCATTAGCAAAGGTCGATCCGAAATGACCAAGCTGTTGTTGTTTGGCGATCACTCGCGCTGTTAGCTGCTCACGCTCAACGCTGCTCTTGTCATAAACCAAAGCTGCGAAACACTGCTGTGCGGTGTCGTTGTAGATATTTGTGCTGTCATCGAGGTAGGAATTATCGTTCGCCGCTTTCATATTTCCAAAATATAACGCTTTATCAGCCCCCAATGATTTTAACGCTAGCGCCTGTAAAACATTGGCGAATCGACTGCTAAAACCAATGTCCTGACGCTGCTTTAGCGCTTCCGCAAGCGTGATATTACCTCTGACGGCCAAGGCTAGAAGAGCCATGCTGCGTTCTAGTCCTGAGCTTGGTCGAAAAGACTGATTAAGAATACTTTCTATACCAATAAATGTATCGAGAGGCGGTAATGTTGTAGGCAAACCATCATTTAACCACGCATCAACAAGATAGGTATATCCAGTTAAGAACTTATCAGATGCCGTTCCTTCAAAAAATGAAAACCTGCCACCAGATAACTTGCGAGTAGCAATGACGCTATTAAGAGCTTCTTTGCCCTGCGGCCACATTTCACTAGCGAATGGGTTATTTTGGTAACTTAGGGCACGAGAAATTGTCTGCTCCCAACATTGATAAGGGTACTCTTGGTTATAATTGGCTAAAGCTCGCCAATCAATAGCTTGCGAGTTTAACGGCTGATAATTAAGAGAAATACTGCCTTCTATTACCGAGTTCGGTTTAACAATCTGTTGTGTTTTCGATGCGTTAACTAACCATTGTTGACGCTGCTGGTAAACTGCTGGTGCAACAGAGATTTGATGATAATTAACATAGTCGCTATCCAACTCGCTGGTTACTCTTAAAAAATGCTCACCGATAGATAATTGAGGTAATGGAAAGATAACGCGATCTTGCTGATTAGCGGCTAACGTTATCTTTTGTTTATCAACCAACACATCGCCATCCCAAAGCGTTAGTATATCTTCAACAGATTTCTGTTGTTGACTAATGGCGGTTACTGCTAATTCACTCACATCAGATTGATAGGTATCTTTGGGGGCATCCACGAAATATTCCACGGGACGTTTAGTAGTAATATCAAGCGTTGTTAGCGATGAGGTTAGTTTTGTTGCCGTCAATGCTACCACTTTCCAACGCCCCACAAGCTGTGGCAATTGCACGCTAATGGTTTGTGGTTGACCCGCTTTAAGATCAAGCAGCTGAAGCATTTTAGATTGCACAAACTGATCGTTATTTGTTGTGCTCAAATTAGCTAAACTCAAACCTGATGGAGGTGGGGGTTTAGGCTTAAATCTAGCCCTAGTTGTTGTTTCTCCATCAGATAACATCCCCGACATTCCAGCTGTCACTGGGCGCTCAGCGTTGGCAGCTCTTGCACCAGCGATCAATGACGTAATGGTTAATTCGTTGCTCAAGTCACTCTGTGACATTGGATATTCATGTTGCAACGACTTATGCACTGTGGACTCAAAGTCGTAATCATTCATGGTGTAAGGGAAATAACTGATCAACGCATCGTTAAGCAGCCATAATTGACTTTGTGATGCTTGGTTAGCGTCTACTGTGATATTAATGCTCTCACCTGCTGCCACTGAATGATTATCAACGGTTAGATGAACCTCAGGTTTTGCAGTCGCTGATTTAACTATCATAGTTACGTCTGCAGTCAATAAACGTTGTGCACCCAATTGACTAAGATGATACTTCTCAAGTTTATCTGATTTAGCTAATTGTGCTAACTGGTCAACAATAACCTGGCTCGCTGTTTTCCGAGGCACAGCTATAGATGCATAAAGTTTAGCCGAGGGAATCCAGGTGTCATCAGCTACCAACTCAATCGTGTTAATTCCTTTATCCACAGATTGTTGCCAGACTTTTTTAACATTTCCTGCATGTAAAATTAGGTTTACCATACCGCTGTGAGGCGAATCTAAAATAACATCGATAGATTGACCACTGACAATAGATTTCGCTTTTTCGACTGTTAACTTGATACCCGATTTCAATTTATATGCACTCGGTTTTCGAGGTTTATTTGAATAAACATGCCGTTTCCAGTGATATTTCTCATTACCACTTTCAATAATGATATCTAATGTTTCGTGCTCTTGCTCAATAGCACAGCTTGCGGGTAGACGTTGCAAGTGGCAGGTTTTAACTAATATAGGCGGTTGACCGCGTTTGACGGGATCGCGGTAAGCTCTGATCAACGTTGGGGTGTCATCGATTTTATTACCTTGATAATCAATGGCAATCACCTCTAGTTCTTGCCGCGCATCATTGTAGCGAGTACCAATGTAGTGACTTTGAGAAAAGTAAGATATTCGCTGTCTATTTTTCAAAGAGCTCCCGTCTTGTGCAATAACTTCAGTGTCAATTCGCATCTCAGCATAGGGCACCGTTGATTTAAATTGTTTAAGTTTAATCAAAGTTTCACCATCGTCATCCAGTATGACGTTGTATTGGCCTCCCTTTTCTTTGCCATTTTCATTATTTTCAAAGGCATCATAATCAAAGTAATCATACCCATCAGGCCAACTACTTGGCGTTTTCCATGTTTCAGATAACTTAAAATGTACACTTGCTCTAGCTTGTTTTAACGCGGTGCCGTTCATACGGCGATGAATCACATCAACGGATAGTGATTGACCTTTTAAAGCGGTGATTGGTGCATTAACTTTTAAGTCAAATTCGGGAGGTGTAAACTCTGTGACAATAAAAGAACCTATTACCTGCTGCAAACCAGAGGTAGAATCTTCAATCACAATATCATAGTAACCCTGCCCATGATTGTCGCCAAGTCGCATACTTGCCGTCGCAAATCCCATCCTGCTTAAATCATCAAAAGATAAAGGAAATTGCTCGCCATTAGGTTGGGAGAGAAACAATTGATAGCCATCTAATGACGTTAACGGCACTAATCCTTTTTCACTTCTATATCGCGCAATAAAACCGACATCAACCTTATCGCCAAGCTGATATAGAGGTTGAGTTGTCCACGCCTGTGCCTTTAGTGAATAGTTCAAACGTAAACTAGGTGGCTCTAATTTAATGGCAGCCGTTAACCCATTGTTTTCACTCCATAACCAACACTCACTATTACGAGTTAATGCTTGTTGGTAGTAATTTTTCCACTGTGTTTTATTGAGAGATAACATCCCATTTTTGTCAGTATTTCCGATAATTGATGGGGGCTGTTTCCCTTCACAAACCAAACTCATTACTGCATTTTTTATGGGCTTTGCGTCCCAATCAACAGCTTGAATAACGAGATCTAAACCGTTCCAAACGGCTAAATTATAACCAGAAGAATTAAACACGTTTGATTCTTTTTTATCGGCAACATCATACCTTTGATAATGAGCCAGTGACTTGCCAGAAAATTCAATGTGAACTAACCCAGAACTTGCAACTAGGTGTTTCCTAAAATCGATGGGCTGTGGCGCACTAATTTGTATAGTGCTTTCTCTTGGTGACAGAGCTTTCGTAGTTAGCGGTGCAAGTTCACCATTTAAGAATTGTTGCAGCTCATCTTTGGTGTTTATCGCAGTTATGCGCTGTACCAATGGGCGAACGTTGCGACGAACCAATACAGGCAATGCAATAACATCTGCCTCAACAACAGAGTTTTGCTGCTTTGCCAAGTCCCAAAATGGCGATGAAGAGCGAGTCTTAAATTTAATGACTGGTAAGTGCGGTAACGAATTCCCTTCAAAAGTTAGCTTAGATAAATCCATTTCGTAGCTTGAGTTGCCAGAAAAATGAAAGTTATAAATATGCTCTCCAAATCTAAACCTACGTTGGCCAGCCTCGAATTTGGGTCCCTTCATCCAACTTAGATCATAATTGTTGTTGTAGCTAAGTAACTGGTCAAAAACAAACGAAGAAAAAACTAGCGCAATACGTTCTGGCGCACACGGAATAACACCGTTTTCATCAACTTTAAGTATGCTATAAGTAAAGGGATGGCGTGTTTCAATACAAGAGAAACCATAAAATTCATGTTTACTACTATGCCGGAATGATTTTATGATCTCATTTTCTGACAATGCATATTGCTGCTCAGATACTTGAAAGCCATTTTGTAGAATAATTTTATATTGACCACTTTCTGCTAATTCAGGAAATTGTTGTACCGATGCAATCCATTCATGATCATTAGAACTTTTATTATGCTCAATCCTAATAGAATAGCTCTTATTCGATGGAGAAATCACTTTCATGGCGCCTTCTAATTGCGCAAGAGGTATCTCCAAAGCTTGATGGTTTTCAATCTCAAACTCAACTGGAAAACCGTTAATACGAGATTCAACTCGCAGCCTTATCTCAGGAATAGGCGTCGACAGCATCAAACTTGCTTTTTCTGTCAGTGACGAACCTAGTGCACTAAAAGATTCATCAATCGACACCTGATAATGCGTCATGTACTTAAGGCTAGTTTGCAGGTCACACGACAGTGTATCGAGTTGAATAAAACGCCATTGGCATTGCTCGTTGAGATTATGAGAAAAGTTTACAGCTTGAATTTGTTGCGCAGTGGGAACTGCGCCTAAAATGGCGATATCTTGATTGAATCGAATGTTGATTTGCTTGATGTTTTTGTTGTCATAGGTATCGGTAGTG
>CAJXRU010000021.1 GCA_913060565.1 uncultured Gammaproteobacteria bacterium
AACTCGGGACCTACTGATTACAAGTCAGTTGCTCTACCAACTGAGCTATGTCGGCGTTCCGTTTCAGTGGGGCGTATATTAGTGATTTGAATTGCCCAATGCAAACACTTTTTTCAAAAAAAACCACTTTTTTAATAAAAAACTGACCAAGTGTTCAAATACAACGCAATAAGACTATTTAACGTACAAAACCAACCCTTCTAAAACCAGATGAGGCCTATTTAAACCAAGTTCTACTATTTCTGGCGGTAAATGATTAATGCCTCCCCCAGTTAAATAGAGCGTTGGCTCTTCATGATCGGTAAACATCGACTTAGCTTTTTGGATAGCATAAAGCACTGTCCCAGCCAGGGCAGCACGACTACCATTTTGAACGCAGGCTTTAGTATTGGTGCCCATGGTTAGTTCATCACCATGATGACCACCGGCACGAACTAATGCAGTATGCTCTGTAAGCGCCAAATTCATCAATCGAAAACCAGGACTAATCCAGCCACCTAGATGCATTCCACTGCCATCTACGACATCAACAGTCATTGCAGTCCCAATATCAATGACAACAACTGGCCCATTAGCATCTTTGTAAGCCGCAAGAAATGCAAGCCATCGATCGATACCAAGCTTTGTTGGCGCATCATAACTATTGGTAACACCAAACGCTTGAGCAGGACTCGTAATTTGTTGATAACGTACGTTCAGCTTTTTAGATAACGCTTTAACGTGCTGATAATTTTTGCGGTCACCAACGTTAGAATAAATAATTTGATCGACATTACCGATCTTTTCTCGATTAGGGCGATAACAAAAACTCGTCACACTATAACTACCTATATAGTGCATACCGGTGACGCCACCTTTAGCGTCAAGGTGCAGCTGAGCCGCCTTTAATTTGCTATTACCAATCTCGATGAGTAATTTAACACTTGTTGTCATGATGATATTTTTCTCAAAGATATTTCGCCGCCGAAAAATGATTGTACTTGTTGCTCAACCTCTAATAACAAGCCACCTTGAGCATCAACCCCTTTTGCAATACCTTTCACTTGTCGTTGTCCCATTTGTAACTGTACATGTTGATTGATAAAACAATCATACTGATGCCAACGGTCAACAAAAGCATTAAAGCCACAAGACTCAAA
The DNA here is from genome assembly GCA_913060565.1 of uncultured Gammaproteobacteria bacterium. Classification (GTDB taxonomy): domain Bacteria; phylum Pseudomonadota; class Gammaproteobacteria; order Enterobacterales; family Psychrobiaceae; genus Psychrobium. The sequence goes on from CAJXRU010000021.1 coordinate 1,140, forward strand.
TTCAGTTAAAAGCTGCTTAAGGTGCGACAAAATACGACCTGCAATATGATTTCTGCTTAATGATAATCCAACTTCATTAATATCTGCATAAGGCTGATCAATCTCTTTAGTTACCGCATCGGGTAAATGCACATTGATGCCGACACCGATAATAATATCGCAGCTGTCAACGCCTTGCCCTTCTAATTCCACTAAAATACCCGCCAATTTTCGACCTTGGTAATACACATCGTTTGGCCACTTTAATCCTAAATTAGGGATCCCTAACTCCGTAAGCGCTTCAACAATCGCGATACCAACAACTAAACTCAGTCCCGTTGTAGCACTTATGCCCTGCTCAAACCGCCAATGGGTAGAGAAATACAGACTAGCGCCCAATGGAGATACCCATTGTTTTCCACGTCGGCCACGCCCTTGAGTTTGAGCTTCACTAAAAATAGTCGTGCCTGACGGGCTATTTACTAATTCGCCAGCGGCTATTGCTTCTTTTATCCAATTATTGGTTGAATCAATGACTGTTTTTACTTTTATAGGAGCAGCTAAAGAGCTAAGTGCCGCGTGACTAATAGCCTCACTATTAAGTAACTCGATTGGAACAGATAGCCGATGGCCTTTCCCAGTCACCGAATAAATATCTAAGCCCAATTTCTGCAATGCCTGAATATGCTTACCAATAGCGGCGCGACTAATGTTATTAGCTTCACCCAATTGTTCTCCAGAACAAAACTCACCACTTGCTAAAGCATTTAAAATATTTTGAGTTATGTGATTAAACATTTTGTTCCTTAATTAACAGCCCTAATGTGCTATAACCTTGACTGCCTATGATATTCACTTCAGGCTCTAAGATTACCCCATATTCTAGAGTAACCCGCTCAATAATAGATTGTGCGAGCGCCATAACATCGCGACTGGTTGCATTGTCTTTGTTAACTAACACTAGCGCTTGGTTTTCATGAACTGCTGCGCCGCCAATTTGATACCCCTTCAACCCGAGTTGATCAATGAGCCAACCAGCAGCAAGTTTCACTTCATGCCCGACCTTATATTGTGGCATTGCGCAATAGTTTGATTTGAGCGCTTGAGCATGATGAGCACTAACAATAGGATTTTTGAAAAAGCTGCCGACGTTAGGGAGCACATCAGGATCTGGTAATTTATTATTGCGCACTCTCATTACTTCATTAGCAACAGATAACGGCGTCGGTTCATTACTTAATTCGCTCGACCATGCTTTTAATTCACCGTAATTAAGCGCAGCTTGCCATTGCTTTGGTAACTTAAACACAACATGATGAATAAAATAGTAACGATTGGTTTTAAAAACACTTTCACGATAAGCAAACTGACACTGTTGATGATTAAAAATAACCTCGTCACCCGTTCGTAAGTCTGTTGCCATCACAGATTCACAAACCTCAGCTAATTCCACGCCATAGGCACCAATATTTTGGACTGGCGCCGCACCAACACTACCGGGAATGAGTGCTAAGTTTTCTAGCCCACCAATGCCTTGCCGTGCGCAATGCATAACAAATTGATGCCAATTCTCGCCACCAGCAACTTTAAAATAATGATTATTTTTATCCTGCCAATGTTCAATACCATGCAACTGATTATGAATTATAGTGCCATCAAAAGTGTCACAAAATAGCATATTAGAACCACCACCTAGAACAAGAAATGGCCGTGTTAGTGGCATACATTCTTTGAGCTGTCCCAGCTCTTTCACCGCAAGGAAGTTGCTCGCAGACGCCTTTAATGCAAAGGTATTTAATAAATGTAGAGACGTGGTTGCCATATCATTGCTTATCTAAATAATTACAGCGGCAGTTTAAAGTAAATTAGCGGTTATGAACAGAATAGAGCGCGACAGAGGTGCCGCGCTGTGAAACTTATGGATTAAATAAGTTCTTTAATGAGCGTATATAAATCAGATTCAATAGCAGCTGCAGTCACTTCGCGCCCCGCACCAGGGCCTCTGATGATTAACGGGTTATCTTGATACCATTGGCTTGTCACTAAAAATACATTGTCTGAAGGCGTTAAAGATGCCAATGCATGGTCGCTCGCAAGTTGTTGCAAACCAACAGACGCATGGCATTGTCCATTTACCCGTTCAAACTGGGCAACATAGCGCACGACTTCGTTACTCTTAGCAGCTTGATTAAATTGAATAGACATTATTTCGTCCATCTCTGTTACGCGCGCTAAGAATTCATCAAGTGGAATATCTCGTAACGCTGGTGGCACCATAGATTCAATAGCAATATCATCTAACTCAATATCTAAGCCACATTCACGCGCTAAAATCAGTAGTTTTCGTTGCTTATCTTTTCCAGATAAATCATCACGAGGATCTGGCTCTGTAATACCAAGCGCTAATGCTTTAAGTAATAAAGTAGAAAACGGTTGTTGATTATCGAAGTTTTCAAATAACCAGCTCAAGGTACCAGAAAATACGCCGCTAATGCCTAAGACTTTATCACCGCTATGATGCAAATCATTAATAGAATGTAAAATAGGTAAACCAGCACCCACACTAGCGTTATATAACCATTTACAATTGTTACTGTACGCCAATTGTTTAATGTCTTTATAAAAACTCAACGGTGCAGAGCCAGCAAGCTTATTTGCGCTGATCAAATGACAGCCAGCATCCAAAAGCGCTGGATACAGATTTGTTAGTCCTTGATCAGCACTTATATCTAAGACAATCAGATCATCAAATGGATGACTCGACAATGTTGAGACAACGTCTGACTGAGCAATCAAATCGGTATCATTGGTAAAATACGATTGCCAGTCACCTGCGTCAATTCCTGAAAAATCGACTACGCTACCCTTTGAGCGCCCGACTGCAATCAATGGTAACGACAAATTAAAGGAGTTCTCCAATTTATCTTGTTGTTCTTGAAAGAGACTAAGCCATTGCTGGCCAATATTACCGGCCCCCATTAACGCAACACCAATCCGCTTTGGCGAACTGTAAATTTTTTGATGCAACAGATAAGCAAGAATATTAACGCGATTCTCTGGCACGATAGCACTTAAACTCATGCCATTCTCAGACAGAACGATTGGCCACTGTGATTCTTTCGCAAAAATCTTCGTAAATATTTTCCGGTACCAAGACACTCCAGCATCTAGTAACGAAATCACGCCACAGCTTTTCTCAACATAGAAATTATCAACGTTATTCGATGCTAAAAAAGCGTCGAAATTGGCACATACTTCTAGGCGAATCACCACCGCAATTTTTTCATTGTGCTGAGTCACCAATAACGGAAAAAATCCATTATCTTCGAGATCAACAATCAATTCTTGATTAACACTCGTACTGTCAAAAATATATAACGAAATATCTTTCGATCCATTAACAATACAATCACCAACATGACCTAATCGGCGGCCTATTTCAGTAAATGCAGCATCCGGCGTAAAACTACTGCGGACACGCAAGGCAATATTATCTTTTGCTAAAGGCTGTAGGGTTCTATGATGTAGGACAGGATTTCCTAACCGTGCCAGCTCTTCAGCTTCAGCTAAACTAAGCTGTTCAATCAGGGCTGCTTCATTGATTAGATTTGGATCGGCACTATAAACACCAGCGACATCAGTCCAAATATTTACCGTACTAGCACCCGCTAATTTAGCAATCAACGTTGCGCTATAATCGCTACCATTGCGGCCAAGCGTCAACGTTTGGTTATCTTGGTTGCGGCAAATAAATCCGGTAATGACTCGTTGCGACGAACGTTTATTGTGGCATAACTCTTGAAATTGCTGTTGTGATAAAGCTTCATCAACAACCGGTGAAATCTCACCTTTAGCCACTAAAAATTGGCGAGCATCGATGGCGCAGCTTTTACGTCCTTTCTCATTTAAGACAGCAGATAACAATCGAGATGACCATACTTCACCACAAGCAACTATACTATTTGCTGTGTAGTTGTCGATACTCTCGTAACATAACCAACTACCTAATGCGTCTAATTCATTATCAAGCAAGCCTAGAACGTCTTGAGGATCTTGCAGTAACTCCTCCACCAATTGACGCTGGAATTGGCGTAATTTATTGAGAGTGTGATGATAGTCGATGCCTTGCTCGGCCATATCGATAAGCGATAACAAGTTGTTGGTCGTTTTACCGGCTGCAGATACCACAACAAGATCATGGGGATGACCATACTGCATTAATAAACCAGCTACGCGCTGATAACACGCAGGGTCAGCTAAACTGCTGCCACCAAACTTGTGTAACGTAATAACTTCATCATTAGGATTTGAAGAAGGTAAAGGGCTTACGCTGTCGCTCATAATGTTCTCTAACTTAAATGGATGCTAAAACAGCATCTAAACTTTGCGATAAATCACTCACTAAATCTTCTACAGACTCAAGACCTACCGATAACCTCATTAAACTATTACTAATACCCGCAGTGATTCGAGCACTTTCTTCCATGCCAGCGTGAGTCATCGTTGCAGGGTGTGCAACCAAACTTTCTACGCCACCAAGACTTTCAGCCAAACAGAATAATTTAATCTCTTGAACAAAGATTTGACTCTGCTCAATATCACCAACCAAATCAAAACTTAACATTGCACCAAAACCTGTCTGCTGCGACAAGGCTAATGCATGCTGGGGATGACTATCAAAACCTGGGTAATTTACTTTCTCAACAGCCGGGTGAGACTGCAGAAACTCCGCTATTTTAGCAGCGCTTTCTTGATGCTGCCTTAACCTAACAGGTAGTGTACGCAAACCACGCATTGCCATATAGCTATCAAACGCCGAACCTGTAGTACCAATGCAGTTAGCCCACCAATCAAGATCAACGCCTAATTGATGGTCTTTAGTAATAATAGCGCCAGCGACAACATCACTATGACCGTTGATATATTTGGTGCAAGAGTGTAACACAATATCGGCACCTAGCTTTAATGGCTGCTGTAAAATTGGGGTTAAAAACGTATTATCAACAACAACATAAGCGCCAAATGATTTCGCCTTAGTTGCCAATGACTTTATATCCACCAAACGCAACAACGGATTACTTGGGGTTTCAATCCACACCATTTTAGGTTGATGAGTTAATGCGGCTGAAAGCGCATCTTCGTCGTTTTGGTCAACAACTTGTAATTTGAACAAACCACGGCGTGCTAAATGATCGAACATACGGTAACTACCGCCGTAACAATCATGAGGAATGAGTAAAGTATCTTGCGGCGATAGTAATTGAATAATAGTCGTGATAGCTGATAAACCAGTGCTCGTGATAACACCGAACGCACCTTCTTCTAATTCAGCAAGTGCTTGCGCAAACTGACTACGTGTTGGATTACCACGACGAGCATAATCATATTCACGTGGTTGGTCATAACCTTTAAAGGTGTAATTACTCGACAAATAAATAGGAGGCACAACAGCTCCGTGCTGCGTATCAGTATCTATTCCACCGCGCACCGCAATGGTTTGCTGCCCTAATTTGCTCATAAAACCTCCAACAAAGGTTGACTTAACGGGTGACTAAGTTATAAAGGATGTCTAGATGGCCAATTTAAACGAACACAACGTAGCCGTCAAGATGTTTAGACGTCTAAATAAAATTAATATCACTAAGATATTTGACAGTGTTCATGTAACCGTTAAAATCGGCAAGATTTTTAACGTGCAGTACTATAATGTACGGCCACATTAACTCACACTATAATAGTAAAGGTAATTTCATGACAGTCTGGAATGGCGAATATATTAGTCCATATGCGGAACACGGCAAAAAGAACGAACAAGTAAAGAAAGTGACCGTGTCTGTTCCATTAAAGCTGTTAAAAATACTGACTGACGAGCGTACTCGTCGCCAAGTCAATAACCTACGACACGCGACTAATAGTGAATTGTTATGTGAAGCATTTTTACACGCTTATACTGGCCAGCCGCTACCTGAAGATAGCGATTTATCAAAAGACAAGCCGAGCACCATTCCTGAAGCTGCACGAGAGTTAATGGAAGAATTAGGTACTTTGGCAGACCATCTAGCTGAAAGCAGCGAAGACTAATTTTATAAGTGCTTGTTAAAAAAGGCGACTTGATAGTCGCCTTTATTGTTTGTAATCACACAGGTAGCTGCAAGCGTAACCTCGCACCACTAAGGCTTGAATCGCTTCGCGCACTAACAGCGCCATGATGCCAATCCATGATTTTTGCCGTGATGGCTAATCCTAAACCGAAATGTCCAGACTCTCTCGATCGCTCCGAGTCCAAGCGTACAAAGGGGTCAAAAATAGCTTGATGCTGATTTGGCGCAATGCCCTGACCATCATCGTCAATATCAATGTAAATACTATTATCGTCACACGTTAATAGGCAAACCACTTGCTGGTTCGCGTAATCAATGCCATTACTAATTAAGTTTTGAACCGCACGATAAAGCCATTGACTATCAACATCACACAATACAACAGCTTCTTCACTTTTAAAGATTAAATTCACCTGTTGTTGATTCGCTAAATCCGATAAATCGTTACACAATGTGTCTAACCAATTAACTAAATCAAGAGATTGTAACCTTACGCTACCTAACTGACGCTCCATGCCTGCGTATTCTAAAAACGCATTGGTCATTTCTTCCATACGCGTCACTTCACTATCCATACGGCTAAGATACTTATCTTTTTTCGCCACATCGTCAGCAGACATTGCAGCCTCAATACCAAAACGCAAGCATGCGACAGGCGTTCTAATATCATGAGACAAACTACGCGCTAGCACTTTGTTGTCCATAAGCAGCGTTTCAATGCGATCCGCCATGGCATTAAAACTGTCTTCGAGTTGTTGAATATATGAAAAGCGAGCCTGTGGCATTCGTGCCGACAAATCACCTTCACCAAACTTTGCAGAGGCATTACTTAATAAGTGTAAACGGCGAGTTAGCGGTAGTGTCCACAACACAATAATGATGCTGACTCCTATGTACAACAATATCGTCAACATTAAATCAATATTAAAACTGCTATGCTCTTCAAGCGCAGGCAGCTGCAAATGCAGTAACGCTGAATCATGCCCTTCAATACGCTTGTATAAATAAGAATCTTGCTCAGAGGCTAAATACAAGCCACCTTGTTGAGAGAGTTGATTGATAAGTGATGATGGTAACGCTACTGAATTTTCATCAACTAAGGACAACGACAAGTTAAAATCCTGCGACAACTGAGCTACAGCTTCTGGCAACTGCTCAACTGAAACCTTACTAAGGTGCGCTGAAAATCCATCGATATTCTGACCGTAAATTGAGATTTCATCTTGATGGTCAGTCGCCGATTCACTCACTAATAAATCAACACCCCAGCCAATAATAAATATAGCCCCTAGCACCACAGCAATGATGCTAAAATAAAATCGCCTCACGATTTACCCCAAGCATCTGCAACAAACAAATACCCTTTACCCCACACCGTTTTAAACTTTTTAGGGTTTTGTGGATCATCATTAAAGAGTTTACGCAGCGTTGACAACATGACGTCGAATCGGCGATCTAATCCATCGTACTCTCTGCCTTTCAATGCCTTAAATACACTATCGCGATCGACAACTTCACCCGCTTGACTCGCAAGAAACCACATAAAAGCAAACAAATTAGTCGATAACTCGATTTCTTTGTCTTGGTATACAACCCGGTTCGATTCTTGGTCCAGACATAAGTCACCAAATATAAGCTGTTTAGTTTCTTGCGGTTGGGCAATACGCTGGCTTAATGCATTATTGATTCTTGCGAGTAATGCTCGTGGGCGTACAGGTTTGATGACATAATCATTGGCGCCAGCCTCTAATCCAATGACTTCATCAAATTCATCAGCGCGGGCGGTTAACATTATTATCGGTAAAGCTGATTTCTCTCGAATAAGATGGCACACTTCGATGCCATTAATGCCAGGAAGCATCACATCAAGCAACACAAGATCAGGCGAACACGTCTCAAATGCCGTCATTACTTTGTCACCTCGTTCGACATGCGTTACAACGTAATCTTGATCACGTAAATATTCACAGACCCAATCAGCCAGTGTCATGTCATCTTCTACCAATAAAATATGTCCTAAATTAGACATGTTCTTCCTCTTAGAATAAACGCCAACGTCTCTTACGAGACGTTTTCTGATGAACCCAAGCGACATCAATAACAGTCGTCGCTAGTTCTTGCTTTGTAGATTGCTCCACTAATACATAAGCTTGTTTGGTCTTTGACTGAAATTCAACATTAAACAAACCATATCGATCAATCGACTCGCAGTACAAAGGCTGCTTAGCATTCCGTTTTGTAATGCAATAACGACCTGGTTTTAAAACAGTAAACCTTAGTGTAATTTGCGCGAAACACGTTCTTCCATGGCGAAGGGCGACACATTTGTTAGGCAGTGCTGTTAATCGAGGAACATCAGTATTTTCAGCCGCATTGAGCAGTCCTGTTACAAATGCACTACTTCCTACGATAAAGTATGGAATTAGGCATCTAAAATACATAATTAAAACCTAGTTTAAAATAGGTTGTATTACTTCGAATACCAATTGGACTGTTGCTCAAATTGTCAGACAAATAACTCTTTGTAATCCCCAAACGCAATGTCCAGTCTTCAGCAAGTGGATAAATTGCATGAGCCTCCGTCTCAATAGCGTAAGCTGCACCAGGTCGATAATTAGGTAAACTTTCTCGAGCGTCCTTTGCATTAATCCCTACATAATAATTTACTGTATCGGCGCTTAAAAACGTTATGCCTGCGCCTAAATATATATCCCAATTTCTATATGGAATTAGATGACTGTAAAAGGTCTCCAGTGCCCAACCATTGGCTGAATTTTCAATATTAATGGTTGCCGTGTCTATGGTGATTAATGCGTCGTCCAAATAATGGGTATATCGCATCGCAATACCGATGGCCTCATTTCGAGGCGATAAATGAGATGCATTACTTTTATCTAAATCCTCCTGACTAATGTCCTCAAAGAAGCTCTTTAGAATGATGTCAACAGCCCAGTCTTCACTAGTGAATACTTGATAGCCAAAGTCAATTTCCGCAGCACTAGAACGCCGGCGGTTAGACTGGATAAAAAATCCTTTGTAGTATAAATCTAAAGAAAACGTGAGCTCCAAATAGTCAATCGTATCATCTTGTTCAACATATTTTAGCGGGTGCTTGTAAAAGCCAGCTCCCATATTGACTTGAATATCCCACAGCCATTTATCACTATCTTTAGTTTTTTCTTCTTCTATTTCTTGTCCATTAGCGCTCATACTTGCTATCAGCAGTATGGCAACCAACCATAACAACCTTGCCATGTTCATCTACCCGTGAATTTTTATCTTGCCAGTGTAGCAAAGTATTAAATCAACGGGCATGGTGAAATTGTTTACTTTTTGTAAGATTACTAAAAACTTGTTTTCAAACCAATCGATAAAAACGGCTCCATGCCTTCTTCGCCTTCAATTTTATAATTGGTCAACGTATCACTCTCCTCTGCTACGTAGTAATAACCTGATTCATTCTTCGCACCCAATGCATTAAGAATCGCAAATGACCATTGAACAGGATGATCATAAATAGTCGACTGCATATTAGCTTGTAAATCTAAACGAGAATAAACAGGTAATGTCTTAGAGTTTAACTCGCCATAATTTGGTAAATAGTGACCTTCATGATCAGGGTTATCACGTAAACCAACAATTGGCGTATAACGCGCGCCGCTGCGCATCGTTAACCGAGCGCCAAAATCCCATTTATCATTAAGTTTGTAGTTAACCACAGCGTTACCAAGCAATGGCGTATCAAGGTAATAGTCTGACTTCATGCCAGTATTGAGATCTGTACGCTCGCTTTTAGACCAGCTAAGTGACGCCCAACCATACCAACCGTCTTGCAAATCTCGCTTTACAACCCACTCAACGCCAACCGCATTTCCTTCAAGCTGATTGTTATACCGAAGCGCTTGCGGATCATTCTCTTCGTCAATTGCTAGGGCAAGATCACCAAGGTTTTTCTGATAAACCTCAACACTCGTTTTCCAAATATCATTAATTTGATAGTCTGCGCCAACAGCATAATGATCAGCAGTTGGTGACTTCAAACTTGGGTTACCAAGTTTTTTTAGCACCGTATCAATATCAGGGAATCGATTGTATTGACCTGCTTTGACTGAAAGCATTAAGTCATCAGTGGCATACCAATTGACAGCCATACGCGGATGGACAAAGTTTTGTTTGGTATAATCGTTACGCTCGGCGCGCAATCCTAATTCAACTTCAACAACATCTGTGACATTCCACATATCGGTTACATATAACGATGTATTGGTGGTTTTCAAGGTATCAATATCTTGGATTCTTTCACCTTTTCTCAATGCGCAATCAGCGTCTTGGTCAGTACAAAAATACGGGATCATATCGTAACTGTAATCGGCTTTACCTTGGTCTACTTCACCGCCAATAACTAGTTTGTGATCGCCAAATTCACGTTGATAACTTGTCGACAGATTCAAACGAGTAAACGTGCTTTCGACAAACTGGCCAGCGCCATAAGATTGCTTTGTTGTGTCCTTGGTGTGACTCAATGTCAGATTAAACGCCTGTGCATCGCCGCCAAAACTATCCCACGCGATCGACTGACTATCAAAACCATTGTCTAGCTTCAAATCACCAATAGAATCAGGATCTGTTCGCCCTTCTTCAGATGCCTTTGAAATGTTTAATCCACCACTATCTTTGGCACCCAATGCCGTAAGCGTTAAACGGTGGTCATCACCAATCAACCATTGATACTTCGCTTGATAATCGCTGCTTTTTGGTGACTTATTGATTGTTAAACCATCTTCTTCTTCACCCTCAGGTAAAAACAAATGCATCAATGACTGTCGATAAGACACGTAAAACGCGTGATCTTCACTAATACCACCTTCAACCATAAAGCCCGCTTTAAGCATACTGGCATCAATAGTTGTCTTAATGTCTTGGTTACGCGGCGCACGTAGTTTCACATCAAAAACACCACCTGTCGCGTTACCATATTGTGCGCCAAAAGCTGCAGGATGAAGTGAGAAGTCTTGCACCACATTTTCATTAAAAATACTGTCGCCAAACAAATGAAAAATATAGCCTACAGGCATTTTATCGATATAAAACGCGTTGTCTTCTGGCGAAGAGCCACGAATTGCAGGTTCACCACCGGCGTCACCACCAGCATATACAACGCCAGGCATTGTAAAAACTGCACTTAATGGATCATTTGCAATACCTGCCACTTTAAATAACTTAGCTGTTTCATCAGAAACTTCCGTATCTGGCTTATTTCGCTGCCCAGTCACTTCAATCACTTCGGCTTTTTCAACTATTTTACGTTTTTTCTCTTGGGCGCTAGTTGCGTGGCTTTGTAGCGCACAACTAATAAGTGACGCTAATAACGTCAAAGTGAATACAGGTCTCATAACAATCATCCTTTAATTTGATAGCTGTAGCTTACGCAGAAGAATTGTTTAATACCGTTTTGCAAATGTAGTGAATGCGTTCGTAAATGTGAGAAATTGTAAGAATGAATGAGGCAGCAGCGATTGCTACTGCTTCATTATTTATCAGAAGACCTAACTAAAAATGGTCTTTTTTATTACGGCGAGATTGTGTTTGAACGGTTTTATACATCTTGCTAAGCGACTTACCCTGAGCACGTTTTTCAGCAATACTGGCACCATTGATAGCTTGCTCACGTAGCAATTTTTTAAAATTTACCAAACGGCGCTCATCTATTTCGCCTTGCTCCACAGCTAAACGAACAGCACAACCGGGTTCTTGTTCATGTGAGCAATCGCTATATCGACATTGCTTTGAGTATTCGCCAATATCGTTAAAAGTTGCGCTCACACCCTCTTCACAGGCCACTAGTTGCAGCTCGCGCATTCCAGGAGTATCTATTAATACCGCTCCACTACACATAAAGTGCATTGAACGAGCCGTTGTCGTGTGTCGTCCTTTAGAGTCATCGTCACGGATCCTACCCGTTTCCAATGCCTGCTCATCAAGCAACGAATTCACTAATGTCGACTTGCCCACACCGGAAGAGCCAAGAACAGCAACCGTTTTTCCAGTGCGACACCAAGATAATAAGCATTCAACACTACTGTGATCGAGCGCATTCACCGTTTCAATCATTAGTAAGGGATCTAACGCTTGAACCTGCTGCACATAATGCGCAGTATTGTCGCATAAATCAGCTTTTGTCAGTACGATGACAGCCTCGGCGCCAGCTTCATTTACAAGTGCAAGATAACGTTCTATTCGACTCAAACTAAAGTCATCATTGAGTGAACTTACAATAAATACTGTATCAATATTCGCAGCAATTAACTGCGCTCTAATTTTGCTACCAGCAGCTTTGCGACTAAATTCAGACCGCCTGTCGAGCAATCTAATAAAAACATTGTCGCGATCGAGTAACAACCAATCACCGACCGTAATAGCTGGCATCTTATTGGTGTAATGCAATTGAATTTTACCGTGCTCAGAAAGAAGCTCTACGTAAGAGCGGTGTTGTGCAACAACACGAGCAGTGACAGTGGTTTCCCACTCGTTTAATGAAATTTGTTGTTGAAAAGTAGGTGACCATCCCATACGAGATAGTGAATAAGGTGTAGTCATAATAACCCCTGACGTTTTCACGCCATCAATAAAATAGGTGGGGCTTAAATGCCCCGGTTAAAGCAACCGGGAGCTAGCGTTATACGCTTAGCTAATTTCCCGGAAGGTGTTGACTACAATCATGAATACCCTCCATTTTTAAATTTATTTCTTTATGCATCGCCAATGTATCAAATGCTAAATTGATGTCAACGACACGCTTGTGTTTATCTGAAAAAGCGCAAAAAAAACCGCTTCATATAATGAAACGGTTTTTAATCACATAATTGACCAATGGAGAATTACTCCATATAACCTTTTGGCATTTCAATGGCAGCCACTTCAGAATCAATCGCTGCTTGCGCAACAGCCTTTGAAACGCGGGTTAATAAACGTGGATCCATTGGCTTAGGAATAATATATTCTTTGCCGAAAGTTAATGACTTATACCCACTGGCTTTTAATACTTCGGCAGGCACTTCTTCTTTCGCAATTTGACGAATTGCGTGTACAGCAGCCACTTTCATTTCCTCATTAATCGTCGAAGCACGCACATCTAACGCACCGCGGAAAATGAATGGGAAACACAGCACATTGTTTACTTGATTTGGGTAATCACTACGACCAGTCGCCATAATTAAATCTTTACGGGCAGCGTGTGCCAGCTCTGGTTTAATTTCAGGATCAGGATTCGAACAAGCGAAGATTACTGGCTTATCCGCCATCAATTTAACATGTTCAGCGCCAATAACATCAGGGCCAGATACACCAACAAAAATGTCAGCGCCACTAATAACTTCTTCAAGGGTACGCATATCAGTATTGTTAGCAAAACGGCGCTTATATTCATTTAAATCATCACGATTCGTGTGAATAACGCCTTTGCGATCTAACATGTATATTTTTTCACGCATCGCGCCACATGAAATTAATAGCTCCATACAAGAGATTGCTGCGGCACCCGCACCCATACAGACAATACGAGACTCTTCAATCTTCTTACCTTGAATATCAAGCGCATTAAGCATGCCGGCTGCCGTCACAATAGCAGTACCGTGTTGATCATCATGAAAAACAGGAATTGAACAACGCTCTTTTAGCGCCTTTTCAATCATAAAACATTCAGGTGCTTTAATGTCTTCAAGGTTAATGCCACCAAAGGTATCGGCGATGTTTGCTACCGTATCAACAAACTCATCAACGGTACGATGCTTTACTTCAATATCAATAGAATCAATGTTTGCGAATCGTTTAAACAACAACGATTTACCTTCCATGACAGGTTTAGAAGCGAGCGGCCCCAGGTTACCTAATCCTAAAATCGCTGTACCATTAGTAATAACAGCAACTAAGTTACCTTTACCTGTGTACTTATAAGCATTTTCCGGATCTTGAGCAATCTCACGAACTGGTTCAGCAACACCTGGGCTATATGCCAATGCTAAATCTTTTGCTGTTTCAGCTGGAGTTGAAAGCTCTACACTAATTTTGCCGGGTGTTGGCAACGCATGGTAGTCAAGCGCCTGTTGACGAAAGTCAGTCATTGTTTTGCGGTTTCCTAGGTTAATCGCTGAGTTAAAATGAAATAAGCTTGGTAAATTTACCAAGTCACTTTTAGACTTTATAAAATACGCTTAAAGTGGTTAATTACAAGCCATAAAATTCAATTAATTGCTGATCCAACCAGACTCATTCTCTTTGACTTTAACCGCAGATGAAATTGATGAAAACTATGTAAATTTTTTGATAAAAAATGGTAAAAATAGATGTTAAATAGCTAAATACCATCATTAAAATTGATTAAACATTCACCAAACAACATTTTATTGGCATATTCTCCACTTTCCTTAAATATCATTTGAATTTATTACCATCCTATAACTTTTTATTATTAACTATATAAAACTTAACAGTTAATGTTATATTCAAGCTTTTCTATTACAAGGAAGTCTAAATGAAACGCCTATCTCTCGCCCTTATTTTGTCTGCTTTAGTTACACCACAAGTCTTGGCCAACGACGTTAAAGATATTAACAACCCACATACCATTTTTATTGGCATAGGACATGGTGACGTTGAATTCCAATATACACTCGATGGTCTGTCTAAAAAAGACGATCGTACTAGTGAAGTAGAGTTCTCCGGGTATCGCTATCAATTTAACGAAACTTGGGCAATAGATGCTAGATATATGCGTGGAAAGCCAGGCTTTTTTACGGGATTGTTTCATTCAAGCAGTAAAGTAAGCTTCCATTCTCGTATAGTGTCAGCTCAGGGTCAACTGCCATTGAGTAAACGATGGTCTTTGTACGGTAATTTAGGCATAAATAATTATGACTGGGACATTGTGACAAGTTCAAATAACGGACAGGTTGAGCGCCAAGCATTACAAAAAGAAAATGGAACGGGCCTCTTTGCGGCTGCAGGAGTTAAAGTTGCTTGGGAGCGAGTTGAGCTTACTTTTGATTATCAAGTTCTAAAAATGGGCGACCTAGACACAGACGTTTTCACACTGGCTGCCGGATTTAAGTTCTAAAACGGATAAAGCTATACAATAGACACAAAAAAAGCACCCGAAGGTGCTTTTTACTCAAATCAAAAGAAATATTATTTCTTAGATTTAAGTGAACCGAAACGTGATTTGAACTTATCAACACGGCCACCAGCGTCAGCAACTTTTTGCTTACCAGTGTAGAATGGGTGACAAGCAGAACATACGTCTAGTGCTAGATCTTTACCAACTGTTGAACCAACGTTGATTACGTTACCACATGAACATGTTGCAGTGATTGCTTCGTATGTAGGGTGGATATCTTGTTTCATTAGAAAAACCTCTAAATAGTTCGCATCGCTAACAAACCCGAAGTCTGACACCATACGAAGATTATAAATAAATATTAGGGCGCGGATTATATAGCAATGTTTTTGCCCTGACTAGCGGTTTAAATAAATAAACAACCATAAAAAAGAATAAACTGTGAAAACGATCCTGTATCGATCCTTTCATCAACACTCGCATCATTATTCAATTGCAGTTAAACTCATTTCATCTGACAACACCATATACTCCAATGACTCACGAAACCTTGCTTGAAGTTGCTGTACCAACGCCGCTTACCAGACCTTTTAACTACCTCTGCCCTACGGATATTAAACTTCCCGTCGTTGGTGCACGTGTGGTCGTGCCGTTTGGTTCAAGAGAGCTAACAGGTATGGTAACAAACCACGTTACCGAACTTGACGATTCAATTGATGAAAGCAAGCTCAAACCTATTATTTCAGCGCTAGATGATGAACCACTCCAACCGCCGTCATTTCATAAATTGCTAACGTGGGCGAGTAACTATTATCACTACTCACTAGGTGAAATCTATAATCAATCGTGGCCAGCCTTATTAAGAAAAGGCGAAGCAGCAATACTCCAGCCTGTTATGCAATGGCAACTCTCCGAACAAGGAAAGCTCACCGAGTTAGATGAGCTAAAGCGCGCTAAAAAACAACAACAATTACTAGCGCACATGCAGCAAAATCCGATTCAAACACCTCAACAACTTAAAGATTCGGAATTTGCGTCACCAGCTATCAAGGCGTGTACTGAAAAAGGCCTAATCGAACTGACAGAAAAACCAACACCTGCGCCCTGCCTCTGGAATGAAGACCACATTAATCAAAACGACAAACTTGTTCTTAACCCCGAACAAGCGATTGCCGTTGCAGCTATTAACAACAAAACAACCTATCAAACCAGTCTATTACTAGGCATAACCGGCAGCGGTAAAACCGAAGTTTATTTACAAGCGATTGAGCGAGTGATTAGCGAAGGTAAACAAGCCTTAGTTATGGTGCCAGAAATTGGATTGACACCTCAAACACTTAGTCGTTTTCAGCGCCGTTTTAATGTGCCTATAGTCTTCTTACATTCAGCACTGAATGACAAAGAGCGATTAGATGGCTGGCTCAAAGCTAAACAAGGCATAGCTGCCATTATTATTGGTACGCGCTCAGCTATATTCACCCCGATGTTAAGACCAGGGATGATTATTGTTGATGAAGAGCACGATGGCTCATTCAAGCAACAAGATACCTTTAGATATAACGCCCGAGATCTAGCCGTCGTTCGTGCTAACACCGAAAACATCCCACTCGTCATGGGCAGCGCAACGCCAAGTTTTGAAACTATTCACAATGCTGACATGGGTAAGTATCAGTTATTAACGCTCACTAAGCGTGCTGGAAATGCAAGTACCGCCAGTCATCAGCTTATTGATATTAAAGGGCTGCATTTACAAAGCGGATTGTCACCACAACTCATTGAGTTAATGCGTCATCATCTCGATCGTGGCAATCAAGTAATGATATTTTTGAATCGCCGTGGTTATGCCCCTGCTCTGCTGTGTCACGAGTGTGGTTGGGTTGGTGATTGCCAGCGCTGTGACGCCAATTACACTGTTCATCAACAATACCGTTATATTCAATGTCATCACTGTGGTGACCAGCATCCCATTCCTTATCAATGCCCAGGATGCGGCAGTACACAATTAGTCACAGCAGGCGTAGGCACAGAGCAACTAGAGCACACCATTAACGAATTATTTCCCGAGTTTAAGAGTGTACGAATCGATCGCGATAGCACTCGTCGCAAAGGCGCACTCGATGAATCACTTAATGCCATCAACAACAACGACTATCAAATTCTCATCGGTACCCAAATGCTTGCCAAAGGGCATCATTTTCCTGATGTCACCTTAGTCGCAGTGTTAGATGTTGATAGTGCACTGTTTAGCGGCGATTTCCGAGCCAGCGAAAAACTCGCACAGCTTTACTTACAGGTTTCAGGTCGTGCGGGACGTGCGAGTAAGCCAGGGCAAGTTGCCTTACAAACTCACCATCCGGAACACGCTCTGCTGCAACTACTCAACGATAAAGGCTATATGGCGTTTAGTGAAGTGGCGATGAAAGAACGTCGCATTGCCCAACTTCCACCTTATTGGCATATGGCGCTATTGCGCATCGAATCCCATAAAGGCGATCTCATCACCGCGTTTAATCAAACCATTCACGATGTCGCCATGCCTTTGCTACAACAATTAGGCAGCAAAGACCATCCATTACGTCAAATAGGTCCAATGCCATCACCAATGGAACGCCGCGCTGGTAAATATCGCTGGCAAGTCATCTTTGAAGCATCAACACGCAGTCGATTACATTCATTTATTGATGCACTTCAAGCCGAATTAGCAAAACATAAATCAAGCCACAAGGTGCGTTGGTCAATAGATGTAGACCCGATAGACATGGTTTAAACGGCCAAATGAGTTACTTCAAAGATAAGACTAAAGTCTGCTTTTAAAAAAAATTGCTCAAAATTATTAAATTTGCGCCACAGCGCCCTAGTGACGCCAGATTTTTTACGATAGACTTAGCCGTTATAGCCGTGTGAAAAACGCGGATAATAAATAATAGCAATGACAATAATCAACGAGTGGTAAACAAACCTAATGAAAGACAATATCCAGCAATTACTTGAACAGACCGTCGAAATTTTAAAGCAAGAGAACATCTTGCCAGCAGATGCAGCGCCGCGAATTCAAGTAGACCGAACCAAGGATAAGTCTCATGGTGATTTCGCCACTAATTTAGCGTTAATGACATCAAAAGCAGCGGGTAAAAACCCACGCGAACTTGCGCAGTTAATTTGTCAGCATTTACCAGCATCAGCTGTTATCGAAAAAACCGATATTGCTGGTCCTGGTTTCATTAACTTCTTCGTTGCTGATAATGCATTAACAGACCAACTAGAAGCCGCTTATCAAGACAGCCGCTTAAACATTCAAGTGGTTGCTAATTCACAAAACATCGTTGTTGACTACAGTGCACCAAATCTTGCTAAAGAAATGCACGTAGGTCACCTGCGTTCAGCAATTATTGGCGACAGCGTTGTACGCACGCTAGAGTTTTTAGGCCATAAGGTAACCCGTCAAAACCACGTTGGTGATTGGGGTACACAATTTGGCATGTTGCTAACCTACATGGAGCGTTTGCAACAACAAGGCGGTGAAATCTCAATGGAGCTTCACAACCTAGAACAATTCTACCGCGCCGCAAAAACGTGTTTCGACGAAGACGAAAGCTTCTCAACACGCGCTCGTGAAATGGTTGTAAAACTACAAAGCGGCGATGAAAACTGTCAGAAATTATGGCAACAATTTATCGATATTTCGCTAAGTCACTGTCAAGAAACCTACGACCGTTTAGGTGTAAGCCTAACCCGCGAAGACGTGATGGCAGAAAGCTCATACAACAACATGCTCGCAGGCGTTGTCGAATCATTAGAATCACAAGGTCTATTAATTGAAGACAACGGCGCACAATGTGTGTTCCTTGATGAGTTCAAAGGCAAAAACGACGAACCTCTGCCAATCATCATTCAAAAAACTGGTGGCGGCTTCTTGTATGCCACAACAGACATGGCAGCAACTCGCTACCGTAACGACGTATTAAATGCCGATCGCGTTTTA
Organism: uncultured Gammaproteobacteria bacterium; assembly: GCA_913060565.1. Classification (GTDB taxonomy): domain Bacteria; phylum Pseudomonadota; class Gammaproteobacteria; order Enterobacterales; family Psychrobiaceae; genus Psychrobium. The sequence continues at coordinate 20,314 of CAJXRU010000021.1, forward strand.
TACTTTGTAGATGCGCGTCAAAGCCTGCATTTCCAACAAATCTTTACCCTAGCCAAAAAAGCTAACTTTGCACGCCCAGAAATGTCGCTTGAGCACATGGCATTCGGTACTGTAATGGGTGAAGATGGCAAACCATTCAAAACTCGCTCTGGTGAAGTGGCTAAATTAGCCGACCTACTAACTGAAGCACAACAACGCGCATTCGATTTAGTAAAGTCTAAAAACCCAGACATGAGCGAAGATGAGTTGAAGAAAATTGGTGACGTTGTTGGCATCTCAGCAGTGAAATACGCTGATTTATCTAAAACACGTACCAGTGATTACACATTTAGCTTCGACAGCATGTTAAGTTTTGAAGGTAACACTGCACCATACATCTTGTATGCATACACTCGTGTATCGAGCATCTTTGCAAAAGCTGGTGTTGATGCAGCTAACTTACAGGGCGATATTCAGCTTAACAGCGATCAAGAAAAAGCATTAGGTGCTAAGTTAATGCAATTTAACGAAGCAGTTAACCAAGTAGCCGACAAAGGTCTACCACACGTTATGTGTAGCTACTTGTTCGATTTAGCTGGTACCTTCTCAAGCTTCTACGAAGCCTGTCCAATCCTAGTTGGTGATGACGAAGCCCTTAAACAAAGCCGCTTAAAACTAGCCGCACTAACAGCTAAAACCTTAAAACAAGGTTTATCGTTGTTAGGCATCGAGACGCTGGAGCGCATGTAATCCATGCCTGATCACGCTAAAAAAGGCCGCCCTAAAAAACCGGCGGCCAAACGCAATACTCGCGGTAAAAAAGCACAACCAAGCGGCCCTAAGCCGCGTGTATGGTTTATGTTGTTTTTGGTGATTTTAATTGCTGGTGGTTTCGGCTACTTTTTAATGTACATTAATGGCAGCGCAGAAGAACAACCTGTTGTTATTGAAAAAGTTAAGCCTAAGAAAAAAGCCATCGCAAAAAACAAGCCTATCCCGAAGGCCCCAGAAGAATCTTGGGTGTACGAATCGCTTGATAAAAAAGAAATCACCGTCGATTTACCCAACGATGACATTAAAACGGTCAATCGACGTTATCGTTTGCAATGTGCAAGCTTTAAAGCATTATCTCAAGCGGAAGAGATGAAAGCTAAAATGGCCTTTATGGGTGAAGAGCCCAATATCAAAAAGGTCAAAGGCTCAAAAGGCACATGGTACCAAGTCATCCTTGGACCGTACGACAACAAGCGTCAGGCTGAAAAAACGCGCCACAAAATGCAGCGTGCTAACATCAATACTTGTGAGATTTTTTACTGGACCTAACGAACAGTTAAAATCAACACACAAAAAAGGCGTCGAAAGACGCCTTTTTTATTTTCCAACTAAGCAACAGCAATCAACTAGTCACCGTATCCCCAAGGCACCGCAGGCGGAGAAATCGGCTTGGTTAAATCAAAGTCAACTCTAAACTCGCGTCCTTCGCGGATCATACGATAGGTGAATTTTTCAGGGTAAATAAACATCTGCCATGTATTACCACTAGACTGGGGAATACCTTGTTGAGCAAATAACTCTTTTGAATATTGGTCGGCGGGAAAAGATTGTACGCGATCCCAACCCGCATCAAGTGTGTGGCCACCATACATAGTAGAGTCATCATAACTACCGTCAGACTGGCGATGATCGTGCTTTAACGAAATACCCGAACCTGTTTTGGTCAAAATCCAAGTGCGTGAGGCATCATTGCCAACATGAAATGGAATTTGTAATTCACGGTCACTACAGCGGCGCACATGCATCACGAGTTTCTTGCCAGCAAAACCACCACCTTTGGCGTTATCGACAGTTATCTTGCCTTCATACGCTTTACCACAGTGTTTTCTAATATGATCCAAATAGGCATCATGCGTTGCAATAGAAACTTTTGGCGCTGGTAACACTACTGATTTTCCACTAGTGTTCTTGAGGTCTGCTGCATTCACGCCAGCAATAAGACATGTTGATAACACACATGCGCTAGCTTTTATCAAATGTAATTTTTTCATTTCGAAACCAAGTTTAAACGAAGAATTAGCTGATACTAGCAGTAACTTTTGCCAGACGACAGCCATATAGCTCTATAAGTAAACTAAATTTAACTTTTATATAAAAAAGAGCAATTTCCTTACTAAAAGTAAATTATGATTGACTTATATGGTGATGACACTTAGTTTAAGTATAAAAGTAAATTAAAATTAACTTATATGAATAATGCACCTAAAGCTGGTACTGGACGCGCTGTTAAAGCTACCCAAATGCCCGATCTTGCGGATAAGTTCTCCACGCTCCAACTGGCAAAAGCCATTACAGCAAAACGCACCGGACTAAAGCTAACACTTGATGAGGTAGCCCGAACTCTCGTTATATCAAAGCCGACACTGATAAAAATCGAGAAAGGCGATAGTAATGTGAAACTCGCTAATCTATTAAAAGTAATGGAATATTTAGGCCTATCTTTTAGCGTTATTTCAGATGATGAAAATAACATTTCAGAGGTAAACGACGATGGATGGTTCTAATGAAAATCAGCTGATTGTTTACATAGGTCAACAGCGCAAAGTTGCCACTATAACATTGGATAAAAACTCTGAATCCAATATCCATTTATCTTACGATGAAGCATGGGTACAAAGTGGTTTCGCTATTTCTCCTCATCTGCCATTAAATGGTGATTTTAGTACCCGCGAAGTGCGAAACTTTTTACAAAATCTACTCCCCGAAGGTACTGGCTTAGAAGAAATAACAAGCAATACGACTATCTCAAAAAACAATGTTTTCGGATTAATCAAAGTCATTGGTGAAGAGACTTCTGGTGCGCTATCGTTCAAGGCAGCCGCTAGCACTCTTAAAAAAACCTCTTATCGTGAAATTTCCGAAGAAGAATTGAACATTAAGCTATCCAGATTTAAAAATAATGGCGAATCAGTTACCTACTGGGATGGTAAAACGCGTCTGTCTGTCGCTGGTGTACAAGACAAACTGAACATATTAGAAATGGACGATAAATTAGGTTTTGGCGAAGGCGAGTTATGTTCAAACAAAATATTTAAATTTGAAACAGGGAAAGCTCCTTTTATTGCAGCCAATGAGTTGTTCACCATGCTGTTGGCTAAAGAAGTACAACTTACTAATTCTCCAGTTGAAATCCGCACCTATGGAGGTGTTCGCACCTTTGTTATCGAACGCTTTGACCGACGTATCGAACAATCTAAACAGAGAGTCGCTCGTCGGCACGTTATTGATGGCTGCCAAGCAACAAATCTACCACCATCCTATAAATATGAGCGTCAACATGGTGATGATGGTGACGGAGTTTATTATCGCGATGGCGTCTCTTTTCCAAAGTTATTCAATGTAAAAACATCAAATAATCAGGCTTATCAAACAGTATTGATCAAATGGATGATTTTTAATATTTTGGTAAAGAATTACGATGCTCATGGCAAAAATATCAGCTTTTTTGTCACTAAACAGGGACTAGAACTAACGCCCTTTTACGATTTGGTAAATATAGAAGCAATAATCCAAACAATTCATAACATGAACGCTTCAGAGGCCCAAACTCCCAGTATTTCAAAAAGTTACGCCATGTCTATTGGCGACTATGAAGCTGATAATGCAGGTAACTTTAACAACCCAATAACCGCTTATATGCTCGCTGATTTTGCTTATGAATTTGGTATTTCTTTAGCAAGGTTGCAACTTCTTATCAGCACTACGATTCACAGTGTTTTAGGTGCTATTACGATAGCCAAAGAAAATGCGCTAAAACAACAACTAACCGATGAAGAAATTGATCATATTGATTTGTGCATAAGCATAATCAACAAAAGCGCCACTAAACTAAATAACGAAGTAGCATTACTCCCCGAAATGAAGCCGTTATTTGAAGATTAGAAAACCCAAAAAAATAGACACCGCAGTGTCCACTTTTTAGTTTTAGAGCCGATGTTTAAAGTTACCAAACTTCTTTGCGATCACCATAACGGACGATCCAACCCGTTATATAAGCACCTAAAAAGAATGTCGCAGACCCAAATTTATCATCGTTAAAAATCAAAAATACAAAGCCCAAGGCGAGTAAAAAGAACTCGACCATGAGTACGTGGCGTCTGGTGTATACACCAAACATGTTAGCTCTGAACCACCAAGGCAGTTCTTTCCATTGCGCAGATTCTTTATCAATCACTGTAATTTCCTCCGTTAGTTTTGAAATATCTACTTCAAAAACAGCGGCGAGGCATTTGAGTGTTTCTAAGCTGGCTTTGTTGCCACTCTCTACACGTTGAATAGTACGTACATTTAAGCCACAAGCGTCAGCTAACTGTTCTTGTGACCAACGATTTTTCTCTCGTAGTTTTTTGACTATCATTTTCGATTCCTCACCAATGTTCGGAAAAATATTGCCATTAGATTAGCATTGTCGGCCACGACTTTCGCCCGACATTCGCTATTTTACTGGCTTATCACTATGTAAATAGGCACTAACCAACACCGTTCACAAAGGCGATAACGTGTGGAAAATAGTCATCCACAGCCTTGGGATGAGTCAACATATTGATGTGATTATAATCTAGCGCATTACCGTTAGCCTTACTTAAAATGGTGTGTTTGCCATGCCCCATTTCTTCGCTAAAACGTCTGACGTCTTTTGGATGACCAAGCACAGGATCTTTTAATGCAGCAATAAACCACGTGCGCGGCCAACTAATATTTTTAGCGGCGCTAGCATAATCGAACCCATCTCGCGGATCGATCCATGCCACATCGCGCACCCACAATTGCCCTTCACTAATGGATAAATAGGTTTCGTTATCACTGCCCATTTTCCACTGTTTAAATGGAAAGAACCCTTTTTTCTTCGCGAGCCAAGGGCCAAAGCGTTTCCATAAAAACTCGACTTTAAACAGACGCTCAAAGCTCCATTGCTTAATAGTGCGCTTAGTGCCAAAAAAGACCTGTGACTCAACAGAATCCACCAACTCTGGAAAACGTATTAGCGCCGCACACATCACTACACCACCCCATGAATGTGCCATCCAGTGAATTTTAGAATGATTAGTGTGCCGTTCAAGTACCCAGCGATGACACTCAGGTAGCGTGTGGGCAATCATTTCAAATTGTCCGTGATTATTATCTTTACCAATCGGCGGTGTGCTTTGGCCACGACCGCGTGAATCAATCACATAAACGGTATGGCCAGCACGCGCTAATGTACTTGCCAAGCCCTTGCCTGATTTTGAGTAAAAAATGCGGCCATCTTCAATAGCGCCATGAAGCATTAACACCGGCGGCAAATCTGTCGGTTGCTCAGGTGCAATTTCTCGCAGGTGAATACGATGATCATCAAAATCAATGTGGTGAGAATGTTGGACTATCATAGTTAACAAATTTAAGCGCTTAATTAAAACAAGAGTTTAAAAGTAACCTAATCGAGAAGAATACACAAACTCATGACTTCCCCTTGAATTTAGCGTACCTGTCCCCACTTCTATTTTATGTCTGATTTGAAGTATTCAAATCAAAAATTTCGCGCACTCTGCGCTTATCTCATATAAAGGACAGATAATGACTACGATAGTATCTGTACGCCGTGAAGGCAAAGTTGTCATCGCTGGTGATGGTCAAGTATCACTGGGTAACACAGTAATGAAAGGCAATGCACGAAAAGTGCGTCGTTTATACAACAACAAAGTATTAGCAGGATTTGCTGGCGGCACCGCCGATGCGTTTACTTTGTTTGAGCGTTTTGAAGCCAAGTTGGAAATGCACCAAGGCAACCTTACGAAAGCAGCCGTTGAATTAGCTAAAGACTGGCGTAGTGATCGCGGTTTGCGCAAACTTGAAGCCCTTTTGGCGGTTGCTGATCACACAGCATCGTTGATCATTACAGGGAATGGCGATGTTATTCAGCCTGAAAATGATTTAATTGCCATTGGCTCGGGTGGCCCTTTTGCACAAGCAGCAGCCACTGCATTACTTGAAAATACACAATTAGATGCCAACGATATCGCTACTCGCGCTCTCACTATTGCTGGCGATATTTGTGTATTTACCAACGGCAATCAAACTGTTGAAACCTTAGACATCGAAACAGACAAAGCGTAGGACGATACCATGACACAAATGACACCAAGAGAAATTGTTTCTGAGTTAGACGCTCACATCATTGGTCAAAGCGATGCAAAACGCGCTGTTTCTATTGCGCTACGTAATCGCTGGCGTCGTATGCAACTTAACGATGAGTTGCGTCAAGAAGTTACGCCTAAGAATATTCTAATGATCGGTCCTACCGGCGTTGGTAAAACCGAAATCGCTCGTCGTTTAGCCAAGCTTGCTAACGCCCCTTTTATTAAAGTAGAAGCAACTAAATTCACTGAAGTGGGTTATGTAGGTAAAGAAGTTGATCAAATCATTCGTGATTTAGCCGACGTTGCCCTAAACATCACTCGTGAAGAACAAATGAGTAAAGTACGTTATGCCGCTGAAGAAGCTGCTGAAGAGCGTATTTTAGATGCTTTATTACCACCAGCACGTGGCGGTTTTGAAGAAGAAGAAAAATCGGCAGACTCTAGCACACGCCAAGTATTCCGTAAGAAATTGCGTGAAGGCAAACTAGACGATAAAGAAATCGAAATTGAAGTGGCAGCGCCGCAAGTTGGCGTTGAAATCATGGCACCTCCAGGTATGGAAGAAATGACCAACCAACTTCAAGGCATGTTCCAAAACATGGGCAGTGCCCCTGCTAAAAAACGTAAGATGAAAATCAAAGACGCGTTCAAAGCATTGCAAGAAGAAGAAGCTGCCAAGCTTGTTAATCAAGATGATTTGAAAGAACAAGCTGTCGACATGGCAGAACAAAACGGTATCGTATTTATCGACGAAATCGACAAAATTTGTAAACGTGGTGAAGCGTCTGGCCCCGATGTTTCTCGTGAAGGTGTACAACGTGATTTACTACCATTAATCGAAGGATGTACGGTTTCAACTAAGCACGGCATGGTAAAAACTGATCACATCTTGTTTATCACCTCTGGTGCATTCCAAGTGTCTAAGCCGTCTGATTTGATTCCTGAACTGCAAGGTCGTTTGCCAATTCGTGTTGAGTTAAGTGCATTATCAACTGAAGATTTTGTGCGTATTTTAACAGAGCCAAACGCATCACTAACTGAGCAACACAGAGCGTTGTTAGCGACGGAAGGTGTTGATATTGAATTTACGGATTGTGGTATTCAGCGTATTGCGGAATCTGCATGGCAAGTAAATGAGCGTACTGAAAACATCGGCGCGCGTCGTCTGCACACTGTTCTAGAGCGTCTAATGGAAGAACTTTCTTACCATGCATCAGATCGCACTGGCGAGTCAGTAATAATCGACGCAGCTTACGTTGATAAATACTTAGACGATTTAGTTCAGAATGAAGATTTGAGCCAGTTTATTCTTTAATTAATACACTGCATACAAGAGCCGTTTAATCATTTGATTAAACGGCTTTTTTATTTTTATAATTTAGTAGGGTCTGTTGATCTTTGTGGTTCAAATTTTGTTCAATCTAAAAGGATTTTGGGTAAGGCATGAGGATTGATGCTGGGTTTACCCCAGTGAATGACGAATAACGCTGCACAAAATACTTTTAGGTGAATCCTACGGACAGCATTTGTTTGTTATTTCTACGGCGTTATCGCCTATTCGTGTATTGCTACATGGATGTAGCTCATTAGGATAATGCAGGAGCTATTATCGAGCCAGCTACACCACATAGGCTCTGCCTTGTAGAACCCCCAAACAAATTGCTGCAAAAATGAACTTAAAAGTTCAACAGACCCTAATACTACGAAAATAAAACAAGAATCAGGCAGCGGAATGTATAAGCAAGTCAGCATATTTATCACGCTATTGTGTTTATCAATCACAGTTAACGCTCAACACTTAGCGCAAAATCAATACGTTAAAGACCAAGTTATAGTCACATTCGACTTAAAGCAAAAAGTTGATGGGTTAGATTTTGAAGTAAACTATATTTATCAACCCATTGAAAGTGACTTAAAAGTCTACATTGGCAAGAAGTTATTTGACGGTGAGCATTGCCCACCCGAAGGCTACACCACCAAATTAACCCAAGATATCGCTGTTTATAGAGATGAAAAATTAATCTGGAAAGGTAGCGGTTACTTTGATTCTTTACGTTTTTCATCTGACGGAAAAACATTCAAAGTTTTTCGCCATTTCCATAATAAAAGTCAGAGAATTATCATTAATGATTTAGTCACCATACATGAAAATAGGTATGCGCATTACGAAGAGGGTTACGTTCCGGACGACCAAGAATCTCGCCCTTGTTTCTTGAACTACGAAGGATTTGATGAGCATCTCATTTCAAATTCAGGGACACACTCTCTTTCATTTTTTATACACGACGGACTAGAAACACCATTTTCTATTTGTACGATAAAAAAGCAAGAAAGTGGCTTAGTTTGTCAAGAAGTTAAACCCGACTGGACAAATCAAAATGCTTTTTTCAAAGCACAAATTGTCAGTGAGAATGAAGTATATGTGCTGTATGAACATATGCTAACAAGACAAAGCCCTAGTAAGACATTTTGGAATACAAAATTTTCAGATAAATTTCATGAAAAATTCAACAATTTTTTTGTCTATAAAAACCTTCTCATTGTAAACGGAATGAATGACATAGCTGTTTTTGATAAAAGTAATGGGCAGATACTTTGGCAACGCTCAAGACGAGGTGAAGAAAAAGTCTTACAGACATTTGATTCAGTATTTGCTAAAAATAATCAACTCATATTCCAGCTTGAAGGCACCACTATCCACGGCGCGCAAAGCTTAAGTCAGTTCATAGAGTAACTACAGCGAGATAAAAAGAAGGCTTTATCCATCGATACAGATGATTTACTATTCTCGCTACATTGACCACGGATGACCAAATGCGTACTTTTCAATTCATCACTATTGTTTCACTATTTCTAATATCGATGCTTAGCAATTCATCAAGTGCGAGTGTCTATGACCAAGTGAGCTATAAGTCTGGTAAAACTAAGGTTGTTTCAGGAATATCACATCGCGCCAATAACTATTATAAGCACCTTCAAACTGGTATTACTGTTTATGCATTAGCAACTGAATACGAAGCAAACAACCCATCAATCCCTGAGTTTTGTTCAATCGATGCAAGTTATTATTATGAACTCACCGTTACATTTAAAAATGAAACTTTGTGGCATGGTAAGGGAATTTTTGACGAACCTGTTTTTTCACCAAACGGGAAAACGCTATGGTTAACTAGACGTTTTGATCACATAATTCAACATACAGTCATTACAAATGGTATTGTTAAAAGCATTTCTGAACCTATAAAATCATCTTTTTCAGACAAAGAAAGCCACAAAGATAATTTAACAACAGAACACAGTTGCCCTTCATCAAATCGTGAAAATGTCAGAAAAATTTCTAATAGCGGTAAGCAGCAACTACATCTAGTCAAAAATGGCTATATTCGAAAAATCCATAGGTGCGACGATATATCTTACACCGTTAATGATAAATGTACTGACTTAGAACTAATTTCTACGCCTGTTGATATCGAGTTGGGCGAGTCTCAGCAAATATTTGTACTTTCAAACGCTCAAGTAGCAAGGTTCGACGATCAAGTTCTACAGTGGAGTAAATCCCTCAAAGATTTTACATACCAAGGGAATGCTCAGCTAACGTCGTATCGCAACTTACTGCTAGTAACAAGCAGAAATAAACTTCATTTGTACAACAAAAACAATGGCGAATTGCTTTACCAACGAACAAGGAAGGCTGACAATCAATTATTTGAGCCGTTTTTCGACGTATTTTTTAGTCGTAAATATTTAATTTTTCCGTTCTTCACTCACAACGAATTCGGTCGCGTTAGCATTGAGCAATACCTCGAGTGACAATAATGAAAATAACAGCAATCAAACAGCACTGTTTTTCTTATTTGCTAGAAGTTCATTTTAGCGATGGTTATCGCCAGCTTATTGGCTATGAGATGTTACGTGTTTATTCCCCTAACGCCACAGTTGTTCCGCAAGGTCTTAACAAACCGCCACTAGTGACAGCTAAGGCGTATGTGAAGATATTTAAATCTCAATTTAATGAGAGTCAGTTAGATATTTTATTTGACGATGGACACCAAAGTGGTAGTTACAGTGCAGGCTATTTACGGCATATTTGTGAAGAACAAGATCTGTTATGGTCAGACTATTTGGCGCGCGTTAGCTACGCCAAACAATTAAAAGATAATGCAATATCGCTAACGATTAGCGATTAGCGATTAGCGCGAGAATATCCGTTTTAACTGATCTTTTCTCGCCCATAACAACAATGCCGTTAGTGCAATATAAATACTCGGTTCAATAATTTCAGATTTCACCGACCAAATAAAATGTAGCGGCACTAACAACGCCACCACATAGACGCTGTTATGAAGTTTTTGCCAACGTTTACCCATGTTGCGTTTAATCGAATTAAGCGATGTTATTGCTAGTGCAAACAGTAATAAATAGGCGAGCATACCCACTAAGATATAAGGTCGCTTAACGGTTTCAGTGAAAAAAAGCGACCATTCAAATAACAAATCTAAACTAATAAATGCTGCTAAATGCAATGTCGCATAGGCAAACACATAAAGGCCTATTAAGCGCCTAGTTTGCACAAGCACGCCTTGTTTAAAGCGTTTAGCAATGGGCGAAATACATAGCATGATAAGTAACGTATTAAGCGCGCCAATACCTGTGTAATGAATAATATATTGTACCGGATCACCACCGGCTTCATCAGTCATTACTGCAAGCACTAAATATACGATGGGTACCAAGGCAGCCCAATGCATAAAAGCTTTTAATAAAAATAAATGTTTGTTTGTTAAGCGCATAAATAACTACTTAAAAATTCTTTCTTAAATCTAAACCACGATACAAGTCTGCCACTTGATCGCCATAACCATTAAACGGCAATGTCGGAATACGTTTTGCCGAGAATAAACCACCTTCTGCAATACGACGCTCACTTGCTTGTGACCAACGAGGATGATCAACACCAGGGTTCACATTGGCGTAAAAACCGTATTCATTGGCAGCTAATTGATTCCAACTTGTTGGCGGTCGCTGACTGGTGACACGAATTCGAACCACTGATTTGATGCTTTTAAATCCGTATTTCCACGGTACAACTAAACGAATTGGTGCACCATTTTGAGGTGGCAATGATTTTCCATACAATCCAACCGCCATAAACGTAAGGTCATTCATCGCCTCTGCGATAGTTAAACCTTCAACGTAAGGGTAGTGAATACCACCACCTAAGAAGCGATTTTTCTGTCCCGGCATTTGCTCAGGATCATGCAAGGTTTCAAACGCAACGTATTTGCCTTTGCTGGTTACCCCTGCACGCTTTAACAACGTTGCTAGTGGAAAGCCCAACCAAGGAATCACCATTGACCAAGCTTCAACACAACGCATGCGATAGGTACGTTGTTCTAGCTCCATTAGCTTAGTAAAGTCGTCATAGCCCAATGTAATTGGACGCTCAACTTCGCCATCTATCACCAATGACCACGGCTCTACTTGAAACTCTTGCGAATTTTGAGCGGGTGCTTTTTTACTGGTTCCAAACTCATAAAAATTATTATGAGTTGTTACCTTATTGTATGGCGTCACTATTTCATCGTTGGCGTAATTCGTATCTTTAGTAAATGCTAGCGGCTGCGTAACAAAATTTTTCTTTTCTTTATCCTTGCTAAAAAGATCAAAAATATCAGCTTGCGCAGCACTTGGCATGCTCGCACCAACAGCGCCTAAACCCAGCGCTTTAACAATATTGCGACGATCTTTAAACACAGCTTCAGGTGTGACTTCTGAGTCGTTAATATGCCACGGAATTTTGCGCAGTAACCCTTTGGTAAATTTATTAGACACTGTGTTGCTCCAAGAAAAAGATTTCACGTAATGATTAATTGATAAGACAGCGAGCAAGGGAAAAAAATTTCCTCAGTCTCCATTAAACAGCTATTTATTTACTTTAATTACGCCAATCAATGAATAACGATCACTTATTTACGCTGTATTTTGGGCTAAAAATAAAAAAGCCGACAAAGATGTCGGCTAATTTCATAATGCGTCAGTACAACTTAAATGATGATTACTCACCATCATGGTCATGGCTGTGCTTCATGCGTTTTTTCATACGCTTTTTCATTTTGTGCTTTTTCTTATCCATCATGGCTAAGTACTGTTCGCGTTGCTCTTCGTTGAGCACTTGATAGATTGAATGCTTAAGCTTCATTTTTGAAATCTTGCGCTCTGCATGTTTATCAGCGCGGTCGGCCATTTTTGCACGTACTGCTGCTTCATCAAATTCTGGCGCATTCATCAATGCGACATAATCAGCCTTCATTTGCTTGCGCTTAGCTTTCATGGCGTCTTTATCAAACTCAGGACGTTGCTGTTTATGTGCATCGACTAACGCTTGAATTTTCGTTGTTTGCGCTTCTGTCAGTTCTAATTTTTTAGCCATACGCTCCATTTTAAAGCCATGTCCTGCGAAGTGACGCTCGCCAGAACCCATTGCCATAGCGCCGCCAATAACGAGAGAGCTTGATAACGCTAATGTCGCCAAAATTTTTGTTGCTGTTTTCATATCGATGTCCTTTTGTTTTAGTTCGAAATCTATACTAGCGGCCCCCATGTAAAGCAGTGAATATTTAGTGTAAAACTGTGTAAAGTAAGTGTGTTTCTTATTCACACTCGTTAGAATTCCAATCATAGATGCATCTTACTAAGGCTTGCCATGACACATTCAAACAAACTGCTACTCATTGAAGATGACCAAGAACTCAGCGAGTTATTGGTTCAACTACTGACAATGGAAGGTTACGAAGTTGATACGGCAAGTGATGGTGAATCTGGTCTAGCATTGGCACTACAAGAAGCACATCAACTCGTATTGCTTGATGTAATGCTGCCAAAGCTCAATGGCTTTGATGTGTTGAAAAAGCTGCGCCAACAAAGTCAATTACCAGTACTAATGCTAACAGCCAAAGGCGATGAAATAGACCGTGTGATAGGGTTGGAATTTGGCGCAGATGATTATTTACCTAAGCCATTTAATGACCGCGAGTTACTTGCACGCGTTAAAGCTATTTTACGCCGCAGTCAGTTAATGCCACAAAAGACGCAAAAATTACAGCGCGGAGATGTGGTGCTTCACCATGGTCGCCAAGAAGCATTTTGTGGTGACGAAAAACTCGATTTAACAGGTACAGAATTTTTACTGTTATCAGAATTGCTAGAGTTTCCAGGCGAGCTATTGGACAAAAATAATCTCAACCAGAAAGTGCTCGGCAAACGTTTACAAGCATTTGATCGCAGTTTAGATATGCACATGTCTAACCTGCGGAAAAAATTACCACCGCGCAGCGACAATTTACCTCGTATCAAAACAGTGCGCGGTCACGGTTACATTTGGCTTGATAATTAACGGTAAGTACTAATGCCTAAGCAATTATTTTTAAAAATATTTTTTGGATTTTGGTTTGTTACTGTTGCTCAAATGGCGGCAATTTTAGTGCTGCCTAAAATGCTCGACTCTTCCCTTAAAGTTGACCCTAAGTTAAACGCATACCATCAAAAAGTCGCGAAAACACTGCAAAAATCAACCAATCTTGAAAAAACAATTAAACGTCTTCAACACAAGATGCGCCCACCGCATTATTTAAAAAAACGCATCATTAAAAAACGTGGAAGACTCGACAGTATTTTTGTTGTGAATGAAAATAACATTGGCCTCAAAGGAGAGCGTATTCCAAAAGACGTTTATTTGGCGCTCATTCAATTAGAAGAAAAACCAGAACAACGCTATTTCCACTATAAACGTTGGGGCGTTTATGGCCCCTACAAATTTGAACATGACGGTCAAACGTATAGCTTATTTATCAGAGATTTCGAACATAAACATCGTTCTCAAATATTGAATTTTCTTAAAGAAAACCCATGGATAGTCTTAGCGATTGCAATGTTCATTAGTGCTGTAATTTGTGGCTTGTTAGCATGGCATCTGTCCAGACCAATACGTTCATTAGACCGCAGCGCCAAACGCTTAGCACAGGGTGATTTAACGGCGCGTGCTGATAAACTTGCCCTACGTTATCACGATGAAATTGGTCAGCTGGCTAAGTCTTTCAACGAAATGGCTGACTCAGTGCAATCAATGGTTAATGGTCAACAGCGTTTGCTGGGGGATATTTCCCATGAAATCAGAACACCATTAACGCGATTACAATTGGCCAATGCCATTCATCGTCGCCAATTTGGCGACAATGAAGAGTTAACACGTATTGAACAAGAAACTGAAACGATTGATAAAATGCTTAATCAACTATTGGCATTATCTCGCTCAACGCTTTCCGGTGAGCATCCGTTTGAACACACAGATTTTTCATTTTTCATGGAAGATATTATCGACAATGCACGTTTTGAAGCCCATCAAGCTCAGGTTGAATTGGTTAACGACATTGCGCCTGATATAACCATTTCTGTTCAGTGGGACTCTCTTGCAAGTGCTATTGAAAACATCATTCGTAATGCTATTCGTTATGCTAAACAACGTGTTAATTTCTCTGCCTATCAAGACGCTGATAACCTCATTATTAATATTATTGATGATGGTTGCGGTGTTGACGACGACCATTTAGGTAACTTATTCACGCCGTTCTACCGCGTATCTACATCACGGGATCGCAAGACGGGAGGCACAGGATTAGGGCTCGCCATTGCACATGAAGCAGTGAAGCGCCATCAGGGAAATATTGTTGCGAGCAACAACAAGCAAGGTGGATTAACAGTCACAATATCTCTGCCACTAACGTCACATACACGGGACTCTAGCAATTAAATCATAGGCTAGGTACAATGCGTGCAAAGACTCTCATTCGAGCCAAACATGTTACACGTTGCTTTATACGAACCAGAAATCCCGCCTAACACAGGCAATATTATTCGTCTGTGTGCTAACACCGGATATCACCTTCACCTTATTGAACCTTTAGGCTTTGATATTGATGATAAAAAACTAAGACGTGCCGGTTTAGACTATAGCGAGATGACCCACGTAACCCGCCATAAAAACTACCAAGCCATGCTAGAAACAGTTGCTCCCAAGCGTGTATTTGCGTGTACGACCAAGGCAACTTGTAGTCATAGTGAAGCCGGCTTTGAAGATGGTGACATGTTATTATTTGGCCCCGAAACTCGCGGACTCCCAATGGAGATTATAGAATCTCTACCGCCACAACAACGAATTCGCATTCCTATGTTGCCAGAAAGTCGCAGCATGAATTTATCTAACGCTGTAGCTGTTATCGTTTACGAATCGTGGCGACAAGTCGGCTATCTGGGAGCTAAGGGTTATGAGAGCTAATCGCATACGCCATAAAAAACGCCTGCAAATTCGTCATCAATCACAACGTCGAATGGCGTTTTATGCGGAAGAAAATATGCGTAAAAACAAGCCTTTCAGATGCTATACAGATCGCCAAAACAAAGTGATTGGTGAATAAAAAAATGGTCTGCATTAGCAGACCATTTTTGTTTCTTGATATCGTGATGTGTTATTAAGACTCAATCTTCTTCGAGCGTCCTAATAAAGCCTTGGCTGCAACTGCAGCGTCTTTACCTTCGTAAAGCACTTGATAGATTTGCTCAGTAATCGGCATTTCTACCCCTAAACGCTGTGCGAGTAGGTACACTTCTTTAGTATTGCGATAGCCTTCGACCACCTGACCAATTTCAGCAATCGCGTCTTCGATACCAACACCTTTACCCAGTGCTAAACCAAAGCGGCGGTTACGAGACTGATTATCAGTACAGGTTAATACTAAATCACCCAAACCAGCCATGCCCATGAAGGTGGCTTGTTCAGCACCAACGGCTTGACCAACACGGCATAGTTCGGCTAAGCCACGAGTAACCAGTGCAATGCGTGCATTGGCACCAAAACCTAAGCCATCTGACATGCCCGCACCAATAGCAATAACGTTCTTAACCGCGCCGCCTAGCTGAATACCAGTGAAGTCTGTGTTTTGATAAACACGAAAATTCTTCTCATTGTGAAGTAACTGCGCTAAATGCTCAGCAAACTCAGGCTCAGATGATGCAAGAGAAATGGCAGTTGGCATACCAGCAGCCATTTCTTTGGCGAATGTAGGACCAGATAAAACAGCTAATGCAATATCATCACCTAATACTTCACGAGCGACATCTTGCAATAAGCGACCTGTTTCCGCTTCCAACCCTTTAGTTGCCCACGCCAAACGATGTTCAGTTGTCAATAAAGGCTTAAGCTGCTTGAGCATGTCAACAAATGCAAAGCTCGGCACAACCACTAAGATTGTTTTAGTCGCAGCAACCACGCTCGTAAGATCATCACTCAT
The DNA here is from genome assembly GCA_913060565.1 of uncultured Gammaproteobacteria bacterium. Taxonomy (GTDB): domain Bacteria; phylum Pseudomonadota; class Gammaproteobacteria; order Enterobacterales; family Psychrobiaceae; genus Psychrobium. The sequence goes on from CAJXRU010000021.1 coordinate 36,806, forward strand.
AGTTAATGAGTCAGGAAATTTTGCGCCTGGCAGATATTTTTCATTGCTGCCATCTTTTGCTAATTGCGCGACGTGCTCAGGGTTGTGAGCCCACATTAAGGTGTCGTTATTATTGCGTGCTAAACAAATAGCAAGGGCAGAGCCATAAGACCCTGCCCCTAAAACCGCAATATCCGCCGTTGGCGTTTGATGCGTCGTAGTCATATTAGTGAGCTACGTTTTCGCCTTGCGCTTCATCAGCACCTTCACGAGAATTCACATATTGTGCGAATAACGCGTCGAAGTTAACTGGCGCTAAGTTCAATTGTGGGAATGTACCACCAGCCACTAACCCAGCAATCACTTGGCGTGCGTATGGGAACAAGATGTTTGGACAGTATGAACCAATAGAATGTGCTAGCTGTTGGCCTTCAACACCAGAAATTGTGAAGATACCAGCTTGTTGAACTTCAGCTAAAAACGCAGTTTCTTCACCGATAGTTGCTGTCACTGTTAGTGATAAAACAACTTCAAATAAACCTTCTTCAAGTTTATTGCTACGAGTATCTAAGTCTAACTTAACATCTGGTTCCCATTCTTTTTGGAAGATAACCGGTGAGTTAGGCGTTTCAAATGATACATCTTTTGTGTATACGCGTTGAATGTGAAATTCTGGGTTTGCTTGTTCTTCAGCCATGATAAATCCTTGGTTTTATTCTTATGGTTAGCGTAATTACGCTAATAATTTGTCTAAATCGCCAGATGAATGCAGTGCGAATAAATCGTCACACCCACCAACAGCTTGATCATTAATGAAAATTTGCGGTACTGAAGTTCGTCCAGTGCGCTCAATCATTTCATCTCTTTTTTCAGGTTGCTCTTCGATATCAATCGTATCGTAAGCTACGCCTTTGCTTTCTAGCAGCGCTTTAGCTTGCTTACAAAAAGAACACCACGAACGAGAGTAAATAGTTACATTGGCCATAGCAGACACCTCTATTTTTTAGTTAACGGCAAATTCGCATTGCGCCACTCTGTAATACCACCTTGCAAATTGTATAGGTCATTAAAGCCTAACTTTTGCATCATTTGGCATGCTTGATTTGAAGTCATGCCTGAATTACATACAACAATAATGGGGGTATCTTTATACTTTTCAATGCTTGCTAGGTCATTATTTTTAAACTTTGACAATGGCATTAACTTAGAACCTAAGATATGGCCCTTCTTATATTCGCCATCACCACGAACATCAACCACAACCGCATCTTCGCGATTCATTAACATAGTTGCTTGTTGGTGGTTAATCTTCTTAACGCCATTAATACTTGCTCTAATGCTGGTAAATACTACGGCTACAAATAAAATTACCCAAGCTGTTGCCAACCAGATATTCGCTTGGAAAAATTCAATAATCTCTTGCATCTTGCGTCCTAAAAAATTCTAAACTCACGACAATATTTGTCGTTCAATTATTATCAATTGGCGCCTAGTATACAGACCAATAGCACAGTTACCAATGGCCTATTTAATATTGTTTTTATCAATAGATAAGCGCAGTCTTAACGGATGTAAATTTTGCGATTTAGACGCCTTTTTTCCGCTGTTGGCTTACAGGTATATCAACACAAAATTGATGAAATAATTTATTATCACTTTCATCGACAATTGTGTTTTTTATCGTCATGGCTCAGTGTAATATATAGCGCAAATTCGTCTTTTAAGTTAGGAAGTTAAATTAATGTCTGCGGCCAAAAAACCTTTAGTGTTACTAATTCTGGATGGTTGGGGTTATCGTGAAGATCAAACCAACAACGCTATTGCACTAGCCAACACGCCAGTGCTGGATAATTTATGGCAGCAATACCCAAGCACATTAATTTCTGGCTCAGGAATGGACGTAGGCCTGCCTGATGGTCAAATGGGTAATTCAGAAGTTGGTCACGTAAATATTGGCTCTGGACGAGTTGTTTACCAAAATTACACCCGTATTGATAAATCTATTAGCGATGGTGACTTTAACACTAACCCTGCTTTTGTCGATCACATTGATGCCACAATCAAAGCTGGTAAAGCCGTTCACATCATGGGGCTTCTGTCACCAGGTGGCGTTCACAGCCATGAGGACCATATGCTGGCACTCATTAAGCTTGCCGCAGAACGTGGCGCTAATAAAATCTACTTCCACGGATTTTTAGACGGTCGTGATACGCCACCACGCAGCGCATTAGCATCTATTGAGAAAATACAGGCATTGTTTGCATCATTAGGTAAAGGACAAATTGCATCATTGATAGGTCGCTACTACGCAATGGATCGAGACCAACGTTGGGATCGTGTTGAAGTTGCTTACGACTTACTTACTCAAGGTCAAGGGAAACATCAATACGATTGTCCAGTTACAGCGCTGAACGCCGCCTACGAGCGTGATGAAAATGATGAGTTTGTTGGTGCGAGTGCAATAACCAACAATGGTAAATCAGTGACGATTGAAGACGGCGACGCCATGTTCTTCATGAATTTTAGAGCAGACCGTGCTCGTGAAATTAGCCGCGCCTTCGTTGACAGTGATTTTACGGGTTTTGAACGCAAAAAACGTGTTGCACTAAGTAGCTTTGTACAGTTAACGCAATACGCTGACGATATCATTAGCCCTGTTGCCTACGGCCCTGAAAAACTTGATAACGTGCTAGGTGAATGGTTACAGAATAACGATAAAACGCAACTTCGTATTTCTGAAACAGAAAAGTATGCGCACGTTACCTTCTTCTTTAACGGTGGTATTGAAAAAGAATTCAATGGCGAAGACCGTATTTTGATTCCATCACCAGATGTTGCAACCTATGACTTGCAACCAGAAATGAATTCCACACTCTTGACTGACAAACTTGTTGGTGCAATTGATAGTGGCAAATACGACGTCATCGTTTGTAACTATCCAAATGGAGATATGGTTGGTCATACTGGCGTCATGGAAGCGGCTATAAAAGCATGTGAAGCAGTTGATAGCTGTATTGGCCGTGTTGTTGATGCGTTAGAAAAAATCGGTGGCGAATGTCTCATCACCGCTGATCACGGCAACGCAGAACAAATGCTTAACGAGACAACTCAACAAGCCCATACCGCGCACACCAGCGAACCTGTACCATTCATTTACGTTGGTCGTCCTGCTACACCGTCTGGTGTTGGTAAACTTAGCGATATTGCGCCAACGATGCTGCAATTGTTAGATATGGAAATCCCTGAGCAAATGACAGGCACTCCATTAATGACACTGAGTTAATTTGTTTTCTCGTCATACGCTCGTCTTACTAATCACGCTGCTGCTGAGCAGCGTGAGTTTTGCCGATGATACAAAAGATCAATTAAATGCCATTAAAGGGAAAATAGACCAGCAAAAATCAATTCTTGCCAAACAAAAGAAACAACAGCAACGTCTTAATAATTTGCTTCGCGATACCGATAAAAAAATCGCTAGCTCAGCCAATGATTTATTTAATACCCAACAGCAACAGAAAACAGCGCAACAAAATCAAATTCAATTAGTTAGCCGAAAAAAAGCGCTGACTAAAACGCAAACTCATCAACGTCAAGTTTTGGCTAAGCAACTTAAAAGTGCTTACATGACCGGTAATCATGATTTGATGCAATTACTGCTTAATCAAGAGCAAAGCAGTAAAACAGAACGCTTATTAGGTTATTACCAATACCTAAACAAAGCGCGCGTTCAGGCACTTAACGAACTCAAGCAAACATTTGAAGAATTACAAACTGTTGAGCAGCAGCTGATTGATACGTTAGCCAAATTAGACAATCTGCTCAAACAACAACAACAGGCTCAAGCACTCCTCAAAAAACAAAAGCAGACTCGAAGCACTGCATTAGCACAATTGCGAAAATCTTATCAAACAAACAGCGCTCAACTCGAACAGTATCAGTTGTCTGAATTAGACATTAAACAGTTGCTGGCTATCCAACAGCAAGAAGAAGCTGAGCCTGTTAAAAAGCCCCTCAACGGACTGGCAAAACTACGTGGTCGCCTAGCCAAGCCAACAAAAGGTAGAACGACTCACCTCTTTGGCCAAAAACGTAGTGGCCAATTACGCTGGAAAGGCGTCACCGTTGTTGGACGTGAAGGACAATCGGTGAATGCTGTTTACCATGGCAAAGTTGTATTTTCAGATTGGTTAAAAGGGTTTGGGTTAGTCTTAGTGCTTGATCATGGCTCTGGCTATATGAGCCTTTATGGACACAATCAAGCGTTATTAAAAAAGGCCGGAGATTACGTTGAGCAAGATGAACAAGTTGCTCTGTTAGGACAAAGTGGTGGCCAATCAACACCTGGACTTTATTTTGAGATCCGTCATAAAGGAAAGGCAATAAACCCTAATCGATGGTTTAAAAAGTAAACGAACAAGCTATTTTTACAACAGTTAAAACCCTATATTTCGAATTTTATTGAATCTATATCGTAATTACGCATAAATTAGTTA
>CAJXRU010000022.1 GCA_913060565.1 uncultured Gammaproteobacteria bacterium
GAGATCATGCCTAGTCTCGTGGGCTCGGAGATGTGTATAAGAGACAGGTCATAAAGAGGCTGTCCTGCTTTTATCGTATCGCCGTGTTCAGCAACATATAATTTTTCCACCCAGCCACTAACGCGTGGCGAAATATCCATGCGTTCATCTTGGCTATACTCCAGCACGCCAGTCGCATCAATTGTTTGAGAGAAATAATCACTAACAACATCCGTCGTTTTCACACCGAGGTTATTAATTATTTGCGGTGTTATAGACACAACGCCAGCATCTTGCCCCGACGGTTCGTTGTAAACAGGGACTAGCGCCATGCCCATCGGCGACAGCCCTGGTTCGTCACGGCGAAAATTAGCATCCATTGGAGCAACCCAATAGATTGGTTTTTCAGAGGAAGCGCTAGACTCATCAGCAACATTATGCCAATTCAATAAGGGGGTTAAAAAAGGACTGATATAAATACCAGCAACAAAAAAGACTAAGACAATGATTAAATTACGCATAACAATAAGTCCATGCACACTTATGTATATAAATTCCAAACATAGGTGTGCTTTGATAAAAACAATAAAACAGGGGTAAATCTAGAGGCTGTTAAATGTTTATCGGCGGACGATATAGAGAAGAAATAGTCGCAATAGGATAGCTAGGACTATGAATCAACACTTTGCTCGAACTATGATTTAGTCCGTAAGAAAAGGAAAAATTAATAAATAACGAAGAGGCAGGACAAACGCCACTGCAACAATCACATTCATTACTGCACTCAGTAGCCATTTGATGATCTTGCATCATTTCCTGACAGTGAGCCATTTCATCTGCACTCATGGTGTGCGACGTCATCATTGCATGATTACTATTTTCACCAAAGGTCACTGCCGCTGTTGTTTGCAAGGTGCTAACAACCAACAATAAAATACAGACGACTTTCGAAAATAGTGACAAACAAAACTTCCAACGCTAAATGAGTCGCCATCATAATCAATGGCCACTTCGAAATCAATCACCAAGTCATTAACAATATCAACAACCGAGGCTAAACAATTGTTTGAATTAACGGTAGACTATCCTTTTAATGAAAAAAGCGAGCAACTCAATGTCACAAGTTCTTAATCAGCTTCTCGATTTACTCAGTTTAGAAACCATTGAACAAGGCATATATCGTGGCAACAGCCAAGACTTAGGTTTTGGCCGCGTGTTTGGTGGCCAAGTTATTGGCCAAGCACTATTTGCTGCAAAGCAAACGGTCGACAGCAGCTTTTCGCTCAACTCATTTCATTGTTATTTTTTACGCATGGCAGATTCTGCCAAGCCTATTGTTTATGACGTAGAAACCATTCGCACAGGTCGCTCTATTGCAACCCGTCGTATTAAAGCCATTCAAGGCGGACAGCCTATTTTCTACCTCACCAGTTCCTTTCACGTTCCAGAAGAAGCCTTTGACCACCAAGCAAGCATGCCGCAAGTTGCAGGGCCAGATGGATTAGAATCTGAAGTTGAGCGCGCACGCTTGGTACAGGAATTTATTCCCGAATCGATTCGCCAACAATTTATCTGTGATAAGGCAATTGAGATCAGGCCTGTCGAAGACAATAACCCAATAAAACCGTCCGTTGGCCCTGCTAAAGGCCATTTTTGGATGAAAGCAAATGGCATATTGCCGGACGATCTCCGTGTCCATAAATACCTACTGGGTTATGCGTCTGACTTTTCATTTTTACCAGTTGCTGGCCATCCACACGGAGTGTCATTTATGACGCCTAAATTGCAAATGGCGACGATTGATCATTCCATGTGGTTTCACCGTGATTTCCGATTTGATGATTGGTTGCTCTACGAAGTTGAAAGCCCATCAGCAAGTGGTGGCCGTGGCTTTGTTACTGGTAAATTCTTCGACCGACAAGGCCGATTGGTTGCTAGTACGGCACAAGAAGGTGTTATGCGTTGGAGCAAAAAGTAACTTGCTAGGGTCTAGTTGAGCTTTGTGGTTCAAGCTTTGTTCATTCTAAAAAGGTTTTGAGCAAAGCATGAGGATTGATGTAAATCAGTCATTAGCGTAATAACGCGCTATCTAATCATTATCTAAGCCCAATCGAGTGCTTAACTATACGTCTCTGGATACACTGTTTATAGTCGATAAAATGAAAAACATTTCGGCAGTTTTTCATTTTATTTCCTAAGCTTAATAAACAGCTGAATCGGAGGCATTTCATCATGAATAAATTACGCAAGCTCACCATCAAGCAACGCATGGCCATCATGGTAAGTATCATCATTATTGGTTTATTTTTTCAAAGCGGGTTAAGCCTCTACCATCAAGATAAATCACTAAATCAACAGCAACGAGAGAAAGTACAGCATCTTGTTGAAAGTGCCCATAGTATCATCAAGCATTATTATCAGCGTTCACAAGATGGAACTCTGACTAAAGATCAAGCGCAAAAATCAGCATTAGAAGCCGTTAAAGCAATGCGCTACGCAGGCAATGACTATTTTTGGGTCAATAACTTTACGCCAACAATGATCATGCACCCTGTAGCACCTAGGTTAAACAATCAAGATGTGTCGAATATAAAAGATGCTGACGGCGTTCAAATTTTCATAGAAATGCTCAAGATTGTACGAAACAGTAAAGAAGGCTTCTTGCCTTATAAATGGCCAAAACCCGGTGAGGACGACCCCGTCGATAAAATTTCCTTTGTTAAAGAATTCGCACCATGGCAGTGGATTGTCGGATCCGGTGTTTATATCGATGATATTCAAGCAACCTTTGCGACACAAAGAAATTCCCTACTCATTAATACGTTTATAGTCATAGTTCTAGTCGTCTTTCTTAACTATGTTATTGGTAACAGTATTTTATTACCGGCAAAAGCGGCGAGCGATTTAATGAAAAATATTGCGCAAGGTGAAGGCGATCTCACTCGCAAGCTCAACGCCGATGCTAATGATGAAATATCGCGATTATCTTATTACTTCAATTTATTTACCGAAAAAATGCGTCAATCCCTCAAAGAAGTTTCAGTTAATTCGGAACAAGTCATGATGCAAGCTGATATGTTGTCTCACACTAGTCAGCGCAGTAATGATTCTATTCAAGTGCAAAACGACAACGCCACACAAATTGCCACGGCGATGGAGCAAATGACCTCCAACATTCGTGAAATAAGTAGTAATGCAGAAGCTGCGAATCAAGCAGCAAATGATGCGACAACCAATACAACTGACGGTAAGCAAGTTGTCTCATCAGCGATTGCGCAAATCGATTCATTATCAAGCAACATAGATAATGTCAGTCAGGTTATTTCTAAGCTCGCTAATGAAACAGATAGCATAGGTGCCGTGCTCGATGTGATCAGAGGTATTGCCGATCAAACTAACTTACTCGCGCTAAACGCGGCAATTGAAGCAGCTCGCGCTGGTGAACAAGGCCGTGGTTTTGCAGTTGTGGCAGATGAAGTTCGAACACTAGCAAGCAGAACGAGTCAAAGTACTGATGAAATTCACGGCATGATCCAACGATTACAATCAGGTGCTCAAGAAGCTGTTAGTGCGGTTAATATCAGCAAAGAGACATCAGATAGAACCGTAGAACAAGCCGCTCAGGCAGAAACATCGCTCGATGAAATAGAACGACTCATTGAGGTTATCTCTCAAATGAGTGACCACATTGCAGAAGCAACAGAACAACAAACTCAAGCGGCAGAAGAAGTTAATGTGCGCATAAGCGAACTTTCTCAGATGACCGTAGATGCCGCAAGTGATACCGAAGAAATCGCCAGTGCGAGTCAAGATCTTAAAACTAGCAGCAGCCAAATGTCTGAAGTTGTTCGCTCATTTAAACTCGACTAACCTAAACTCGAACCTCAACTTAGCCGCTCCTAGAGCGGTTTTTTCATTTATAACCTTCATTTCTAACCCAGCCCTCCTCTCTTATGCCTAATAAATAGGCAAACGCGTCATTTTAGGCTAATTGGTAATATAAATTTGGTTACCAAGACTATAGTTTTTTGTTAATAGCTTGTAACATCGAGCCAACTCAATAAACAAATTAGATTTAAAGGATCAAAATAAATGATTAAGAGTTTTAAGGCGAGTACGCTCTCCGTTGCCATAACACTCGCTTTAGGTTCTGCCACAGCAGTAGCCAACGCGGCCCAAACACCAGAAAAAGACACAGCGAAAGATGTCGAGAAAATTTCAGTATTAGGTTCTCGTGTCTCAAGTCGCACAGCGACTGAGTCTACAGCGCCAGTAGATATTATTGATGCAAGTTCACTCACCAAAGGTGGTTTTACTGAATTAGGACAAAGCCTACAAGCGACAGCGCCTTCATTTAACTTCTCGAGAACACAGGTTTCAGACGGCTCAGATTTATTCCGCCCAGCGACACTACGTGGCCTTCAACCAGATCAAACCTTAGTGCTCGTTAACGGTAAACGTCGTCATAACCAAGCAATATTTGGCTTAAACGGCACTGTAGGTGCAGGCGCGGCAGGCACTGACATGAATGCTATTCCACTAACCGCATTATCTGACGTACAAGTATTGCGTGATGGCGCAGCGGCGCAATATGGCTCCGACGCCATTGCTGGCGTTATCAATTTATCTCTCAAGAGCTCGACTGGCGAAACCACCGGTTTTATTCAAGCAGGCTCAACGGGCGAAGGTGACGGCGATGACATCACCATTGGCTTAAATCGCGGTTTTGATTTAGGTGATGACGGCGGTTTCATTAACCTCTCACTAGAAGCACGTGACTACAGCGGCACAAATCGCGCACAACCAGATACAGGCGGCTCATCAACTATCGCCAAAGGCACATTATCTGACACAGTTCGCTGGGGACAAGGTAATGCAGAATCTGAATTTACCACTGTGTTTTACAATGCCATGCTACCAATGGGTGACAGTGAACTTTATTCATTTGGCGGCATTTCAAATCGCACAGCACTAGGCAATGGTTTCTTTCGTAATTTTGATGAAGCCGCTAAAAACGTTCAACAAGTTTACGCCGATGGCTTCTTACCGCGCATCGACAATGAAGCGCAAGATATTTCACTATCACTTGGCCTTCGCGGCGACATAAACAGCGACTGGACTTACGATGTATCAGCGGTTTACGGTGAAAACGAATACGACTTCACCTCACGCAACACCATCAATGCCTCATACGCTGCTGAATACGTTGCCAACAACCCAACAGCATCAGACAGCGACATTGCGGCCAACGCAGGTCCAACATCGGGATACTCTGGTGGTTTTAGATTCGACCAATTCACCGTAAACGCCGACATTGCTGGCTCTATTGAGCTCAGTAACGACATGCAATTATTTGTATCTTACGGCGCTGAATATCGCAAAGAAAACTATCAAATTGTCGCGGGTGAAGTAGCTTCATACGCCTGTGGATTATCAAATAGCTCAAGTTCATTCCCATCGGTAATCGACCCAGACACCTTTGCAGGTTGTGGTTTCCAAGCCTACCCGGGCCTACGTCCTGATGCGGCGAATAAACAAGATCGCGACAGCGTTGCAGTTTATATCGATTTAGAAACGCAGCTAACAGAAAAATGGTTGGTTGGCGCGGCAGCCCGTTATGAAGACTTCTCTGACGCTGGTGACGACATCATTGGTAAATTATCAAGTCGTTATGAAGTAACCGATAACTTCTCGATTCGCGGCGCTATCTCTAGTGGCTTTAGAGCACCATCGCTACAACAAAGTGCCTACACAGCATTTACCACCAACTTAGGCCCTGGCGGCGTATTATCACCATCATTTACAGCAACGGCAGGCGCTGACTTCCCATCAGCACTTGGCGTAGATGGTTTAAAACTAGAAACCTCTAAAAACCTCAGCCTTGGCTTTGTGTTCGATGCCACTGACGATTTAACCATTACGCTAGACGCTTATCGCATTGCGATGAAAGACCGTATCACCTTGGGCAGCTTACTGTCTCCAGACGATGTCGCATTCAGCCCAGCCGCGGTTGCAGCCCTTAATGCGACAGGTGCTGACCAAGCCAACTACTTCTCTAACTCAGTTGATTTAACCACCACTGGCGTTGACTTAATTGTCACCTACAGCACCGATGTTGGTGAAGGAAAACTAGATGTAACATTTGCAGGTAATGTAAATGACACCGACATCGATCGCGTGAACTCACCGCAAGGCATCCCATCGACAGTGGCGTTAGATGACCTTCAACGTAGCTTCTTAACCGACGGGCAACCACACGAGCGTGCAACCCTGACCTTTGATTATTCACAAAATAATTGGAACGCCATGGTGAAAGCGAATTACTTTGGCGAAACCGACATCACCTACTTTGGTAATGATCATATCGGTTTACCAGATTTTCTATCGCCAACAGGTTCATTCAAACCAACAAGCGTTGTTGAGTCAGCCGTGTTAATCGATGTAAATGTAGATTACACCCTGTCTGAAAACTTCACGTTATCACTAGGCATCAACAACCTATTTGATGAAACACCCGACGAGCTGGGTGCTGACGAAGCCCTTGATTTTATTACCAATCAAGCCTTCCAATACCCAGTTCGCGCCGTTCCTTACGGTTTTGATGGCATGAGCTACTATGCGCGTTTAGGTTTTAAATTCTAAACGCAAGCCACAAAAAAGGGAGGCCGTTGCAATATGCAACTACCTCCCCTTTTTCATTTAACTGATTTACAGTTCGCGCTTCATAACCCCTGAAAACTCGGTGCCACCTTCCAACTCTCTAAAGTCAGCATTAACGAGCTCCCAGCCCTGTGCGCCTAATTGGTTCAGGTAAACTTCAATATCTTCACGTGCTCTTCCCTTAAACAGCCCCGCTGAAGCCACATCCTGTGAATCGATCATCTTGTATTCAAACTTTTTCATTATGATTTCCTTGTACATTTATTTAAAACTAAAGGTCTTGTTATTCTGTTTAACTATGACGTGATTCAAAGGTTATCACGGTTATAAACGAGTAAGAACTCTTTAATTTAGTTCGATACAATCTGAAATGGTCAAGTAAAACTAGTCGTTTTGTTAGAGGTTTTGAGAGATATTTTATTATGCAATTATGGATAATAAAGTGCTCAAATGGAAATTTTACCTTATTTATTCTAACGTCCGCTTTAAGCTCATTGCTGCCGTTGGTCATTATTCTCTAAATGACAACCTAGAGCCTAAAGTGGTCATTAGTTTTTCATAAGGGAATAAAGGTATTCAGAGCAACTCTAACCAAATTTCACATGCTATTTGTAGAAAGCTTATCGCTATCGTTTAGCTGCCATTAGTTTAGATCAAGCATGAGCCTAAATACCCCCAGAACATTACTTCTTACTATATCAGATGTTTTTTTAAATAAGTTGCAGTGTGAGAGTCTGATCTAGCCAGTAAAGCTTTCGGGGTTCCTTCAAATATAATTTTACCTCCATTTTCTCCTCCTTCAGGACCAACATCAATTATCCAGTCAGCTTGACTCATTACATCTAAATTATGCTCAATAATGATAACCGTATTTCCTTTATCTGCCAGTCGATTTAATATATCGATGATTTTATTAGCATCAGACATATGCAAACCAGTGGTTGGCTCATCAAGCACATATATATTACCTACTTTATGAAGCTCACTTGAAAGCTTTACTCGCTGACACTCCCCACCAGATAGTAAAGCTAAAGGTTGACCCAAAGTTAAATACCCTAGCCCTACTTGTTGCAGTATTGCTATTTTCTGGACTATTTTTTCTAGAGTGAATAATCTTGCCGCCTTTTCAATAGTAAGATCAAGCAACTCAGCAATATTCAATCCTTGATATTCATACTTTAAAGTTTCTTCATTGTAACGCTTCCCTTTACATTCGTTACATAGAGTACGAATGGGGTCGAGAAATGCCATCTCCATCTCAACAAATCCAAGACCTCTACAACCAGAGCAAGCTCCTTCGGAGTTAAAACTAAACAGTGACGCTTTAACATTATTTTCTTTCGCATATACCTTTCGAATATCATCAAATAACCCTGTGTAGGTAGCTGCATTGGAACGCTCTGATTGACCTACAGCGGATTGGTCGATAACAATTGCATTGGGGTACCGAGATAGAAATTCGTGGTGTATAAGTGAGCTTTTACCGGAGCCAGCAACACCAGTGATACATGTCATGATTCCTTGGGGGATTTTAACGCTGACATCACACAAGTTATTAGTATTAGCGTTATTTACATCAAAATAACTATTAGCTTTTCGAATGCTATTTTTAAGTGTGTTTTTTCGATTTAATAGTTTACCAGTGATACTGTCCGAAGCTAATAATTTAGAGTACGAACCTTCAAAAATAATCTGGCCACCATTTACTCCAGCTTTGGGACCTACATCGACAATATGCTCTGCAATTTTTATTACATCTGGATCATGTTCAACGACAAAGACAGAATTCCCTTTATCTCTTAAGGTAACTAATAAATTATTAAGGTGATGAACATCTTTTGGATGCAAACCAACACTTGGTTCATCAAGAATATAAATCATTTCTGTCAGGCTAGAGCCAAGCTGTTTAGCAAGTTTAATACGCTGTGCTTCTCCTCCTGACAGTGTTGATATATTACGAGATAGTGATAAATACCCTAAGCCAATGTTAACTATATGGCTGACTTTATAATCAATTTGTTCGATTATGCCTTTGCCATGAGGGTCATTAATACCGTCAATAAACATTTTAAGACGTTCAAAATCAAAATGTGAAACTTGGTCAATATTGTAACCATTAACTTTAACACCAAGAGCTTCCTGATTTAGCCGTGAACCATGACAAGTATCACAACTTTTAATGGATAAATACTGCTTGATAGTTTGTTTCTTCTTTTTAGATAAAGTCTCTTGGTTTTTATGTATGTATAGTCGATTAATTTTGATTATTACCCCTTCATAGATAATATCAATACCCAATTCACCTGTATTAATACCAATATTTTCATCAAAGCCATAAAGTAACTTTTCGTACTCTGCTTTCGAGAATTGATTTACGGGTAAGTTACAATCAAACTTTCCACCTAACGCAATATATTTCCATTGCCACCCACCGACTTTGAATTCAGAAAATAATATAGCGCCTTCATTTAACGATCTACTTTTATCAATAAGTTTATCTATATCGATGTCCATAATCTCCCCAGAGCCATTACAACTTTGACACATGCCTTCAGGTGAGTTAAATGAAAAGTGGCTCGATGAACCAATTAAAGGCGTTCCTATTCTAGAAAACAATAACCGCAAATAGGTATATATTTCGGTTGTAGTACCTACCGTAGAACGTAAATTTCCCGATGTTCGTTTTTGGTTTATCAGAATCGCAGGAGATATATTTTCAATAAGATCACAATTTGGTTTCGGTATTTTAGGTAAGTGACTTTGTGCATATGTACCTAGCGTATCATAAAGCTGCCTTTGAGCTTCTGCGTTAATAGTCTCAAACACTAATGATGATTTCCCGGAGCCTGAGACCCCTGTAAATACCACTATTTTATTTCGTGGGATTTGGATATCAACTGACTTAAGGTTGTTTTGTCTTGCGTTAACAATATTAATGCTTCTCATCTGTAGTGACTGCCTCAAGCTGTTTTCATTAATGATGGATTGAATTTAAAAACTCTATTGATAATTAACTGTATACTTAGCTTGTACAAAGTCATTAGCGAAAGCTGTTGCATGAGCTTGTTCTAATTTAATGTGTTTCTCCGTCTTACCAAACAGTGTGATGCCTTCTCCTAATAATACGGGCACTTGTGTAATCGTCATTTCATTGATTAACTGAAGATTAATGAATTCCTGAATAGTTTTACCACCATCAATATAAGCGTAATGATGACCTTCACTTTCAAGCTGAGAGATTAGTGTCCTTAAATCTCCAGAATACATTTCGACTTTATTCTTTAAGTTCTCAGGTGGCTCTTTTAGTGTATTACTTAATACTACAATTCGTAGATTTCCATACGGCCACTGCTCAGGGGCTAAATTAAAGCTAGAAATGACTTCCATGCATTTTCGGCCCATGATCATGCAATCTACAGAATTCAAGAAATCCTGAAAGCCCATATCTTCCGATTCCATATCAGCCTCAGTGTTACCTGCTGTATGCAACCATTCAACACCACCGTCTTTTTGAGCAATAAAACCATCAACACTTGTTGCAATATATACGGAGCATTTCATTATTTTCCCCTTTTTTGTATTTAGCGAGTTTAAGATACCTTGTTACTTGGTTTTTGATACAAAATAAAATACAATTATTCTACACCGTAGAATAATTGTATTTTAACGAGAGGTATAAATGATTGTCAAGGGTAAAAAGCGCGGTCGCCCATCAGGTAAAAGTAGTGAATTAAGTGCACAAGTTATTTTAGATAAAGCTAAATCACTTATGAGAAATGAAAAAAAAGTCCCAAGCATCCGTAGCTTAGCATCAAGTCTAAATGTAGATGCGATGGCTATTTATCACTATTTTAACAATAAAGATGCGCTCTTAGAGTCGATAACAACATCATTGATAGAAAGCATTTATCAACCTCAGGTTAATGATGATTGGAAGAAGGCATTAACTGAGTTGTGTACTAGTTATCTCATATTACTTGATAGCTATCCTGGTTTATTAAATACGCTACTTTCTATGGAAGGAACAGGTCCTGCACAAGTTTTTGTTGAGCGGTTTAATATTTTAATTAAAGCCCTGAATCTTAGTAAAGAAGCACAGGATAATGCGCTGAACTTATTAGTAGATTATTTGCATGGATTTGCGCTCGCTCTCAATTGCCAAGGTGATGAGCTTTTATTACATGTAGATCAGCTAACTGGACCGCTTAATTTTTATTGTGCTGCGTTAGAAAGAAATTAGTTTAGGGTATTGGTTCTTTAAAAATTAAAGGCTATATAATTTAAATTATCAATGACCGCTTTTGTGGCAAAGAAGACAACTTAGTTTCATATTATTACAAGTACATCGAGACTTTCAGTTGATAAACGTCGGTAATATTCCAACACAAAAAAGGCAACCGAAGTTGCCTTTTAAAAAATGTTCAATCAATACTAAAACGTATGGTCTTGTTGCTCTTTCTTGCTGTGGCTTAATTTAAACACCACCACAAAGAACACAGGCACAAAGATAACTGCAAGTACGGTCGCTGATAACATGCCGCCAAATACGCCTGTGCCAATCGCATTTTGGCTGCCAGAGCCAGCGCCTGTTGCGATTACAAGCGGCGTAACACCCAACATAAACGCCATTGAGGTCATGATAATTGGACGTAAACGTAATTTAGCCGCTTGCAACGTCGCATCGACTAAGCTGTGGCCTTGCAAGTACAAGGAGCGAGCAAATTCGACAATCAATATTGCGTTTTTAGAGGCGAGTCCGATGGTGGTTAACAAGCCAACTTGGAAATACACATCGTTAGATAGTTCGCGTGCTAGCGCAAAACTCACCGCGCCCATCACGCCAAGTGGAACAACCAACATCACCGCAAAAGGAACACTCCAGCTCTCATAGAGCGCCGCTAAACACAAGAACACTACCAGCATTGATAACGCATAAAGAAGCGGTGCTTGCGAGCCAGATTGTTTTTCTTGCAGCGACATGCCAGACCATTCAAAACCAAAGCCAGCAGGCAGTTGTTTCACGTGCTCACTCATCGCCGCCATAGCGTCACCAGAGCTAAGTCCTGGAGCCGCTTGACCGAATATTTGAGCAGACGACGCGCCGTTATAACGCTCTAGTTTTGGCGGACCAAATACCCATCGGGCCGTTGCAAATGCCGTAAATGGCACCATTTCGCCTTTGTTGTTTTTGACATACCAATATTTAATATCATCCGGCATCATGCGATATGGCGCATCAGCCTGCACATAAACACGTTTTACACGACCACGCTCAATAAAGTCATTAACGTAGGTTGGTGCCCAAGCACTTGAGAACGTATTGTTTACATCTTCGATGGATAAACCAAGCGCCATGGCTTTTTGCTGGTCAATATCAATCTTAAATTGTGGAGTGTCTTCCAGTCCATTAGGGCGAACCCCCATCAAGCGAGGATCTTGCGCCGCCAGTCCCAGCAATTGATTTCGCGCTGCGGTGAGTTTCTCATGACCATGACCACCTAAGTCTTGTAATTGGAAGTCAAACCCAGACGCGGTGCCTAATTCCATGATTGACGGCGGCACAAACGCAAAGGCAAAGGCTTCTTTGATGGTCATGAAATAGCCCATCGCACGACCAGCCACCGCGGTGACATGTTGGTCGTCACGAGTTCGTGTATCCCAGTCTTTGAGCTTCACAAACGCCATACCATTGTTTTGTCCGTTGCCACTGAAACTAAAACCAATCACAGAGAACACAGACGAGACGTTTTCTTTCTCATTTTCTAAGAAGAATTTCTCAACTTTATCCATCTCTTTTAATGAACGCTCAGTTGATGCACCTTGCGGCAGCACGACCTGAGTAAACATGGTGCCTTGGTCTTCATCTGGTAAAAATGACGTAGGTAAACGCTGGAACATCACCACCAGTACCGCAACTAAAATTCCATAAACCACCATGGTGCGGCCACTGCGATTAACAATCTTAGACAAGAACGATTGATAACCATTGCTGGTGCGCTCAAAATGACGATTAAACCATGCGAAGAACCCACGTTGTGGTTTTTTGTGTTGATCAGGTGACTTAAGCAACGTGGCACACAGTGCCGGTGTTAATGTGAGTGCCACGATGACTGACAACACCATTGAAGAAACAACGGTAATAGAGAATTGACGGTAGATAACACCTGTCGATCCACCAAAGAATGCCATTGGCACAAACACGGCTGACAGCACCATAGCAATACCAATTAGGGCACTGGTGATTTGCTTCATCGATTTTTTGGTGGCTTCTTTGGGCGATAACCCTTCTTCGTGCATTACCCGCTCGACATTTTCCACCACTACGATGGCATCATCCACCAGCAAGCCAATAGCGAGTACCATGCCAAACATAGTTAGCGTGTTAATGGAGTAACCAAATATCGATAGCACGGCAAAGGTACCTAACAATACAACAGGTACGGCAATGGTTGGAATGAGTGTTGCTCTGAAGTTTTGCAAGAATAAATACATCACTAAGAACACTAGTAATATGGCTTCAAGCAAGGTTTGAATTACCGATTTTATCGATAATTTTACAAACGGGGTGATGTCATAAGGAAATACAACTTCCATGCCTTGCGGAAAGTTCGGTTGCAGTTGTTTAATTTTATCACGCAGCGCTTGAGCCGTTTCAAGGGCATTAGCACCTGCGGCTAAGTTAATACCAAAACCCGTTGCAGGATTGTCATTAAACTCAGCCACCATCTGATAGTTATCACCACCAAGCTCAATACGTGCGACGTCTTTGAGTTTAATGGTTGCCCCACTCTCTTCAACGCGCAGCAGAATATTACCAAACTGCTCTGGGGTTTCTAATCCCGTTTGCACGATAATGCTGGCGTTAATTTGTTGTCCCGGAACGCTCGGTGAACCACCAAGTTCACCTGCCGCTACTTGCGAATTTTGCGCGCGAATAGCCGACATCACATCAATGGCTGACAACTTGTATTGATTGAGTTTTTCAGGGTTCATCCACACGCGCATCGCGTATTTACTACCAAAAAACTGCACCTGACCAACACCATTAATACGGCTGATTTGATCTTGAATATTGGACGCCATGTAATCGCCAATATCCACGCTATCAAGTTGATCGTTAGTCGAATAAAAACCGATAACCATCAAGAAAGCACTTGATGATTTAGTCACCTGTACGCCATTTTGTTGCACTTTTTGCGGCAGTAATGGCATAGCAGTTTGCAGTTTGTTTTGCACCTGAACCTGCGCGATATCAGGATCGGTTCCCGCATTAAAGGTAACTGTAATGGCTGCACCACCCGATGAATCACTGCTGGCGGATATGTATTTTACATTATCAATGCCACTGAGGTTTTGTTCTATCACCTGCACGACGGTGTCTTGCACTACTTGTGCTGATGCACCAGAATAAAACGCACTGATGGTTACCGACGGCGGCGCAACATCTGGGTATTGTGATATCGGCAGACGAAATATGGATAATATGCCCACCAGCATGATCATGATGGCAATAACCCACGCGAGGATTGGCCTTTCTATAAAACTTTTAGCCATGAGTTATCCTTCGATCGCTTTGTTTGCTTGCGGAGCAACAGGGACGACAGTCATGCCCGGGCCAATTTTTTGCAGCCCCGTAGTAATGACTTTATCACCACTTTCAAGCCCTGTTAGCGCTAACCAATCTTGACCAAATGAGCGACCAACAGTGATCTGTTTAATGCCTACCGTATTATCTTTTAAAAGAACAAAAACGTTCGCCTGCCCTTGTTTGTCAAACGAAACAGCACTTTGCGGCACTAATATTGAGTTGTCGCGAGTCGCTTGCGTTAAATCTACTTGAGCAAACATTCCCGGTAATAATTCATGCTTTGGATTATTAAACTGAGCACGTAACGTGACTGTATCGGTACTAACATTGGTTCGTACTTCGTTAAACTTTAGCTGTCCTAGCTGTGAGTACGTGTCGTTTTTGCCAAAGCTCAATTGTGCAGTCTGCTCAACACGATTTAATTCACCGCTGGCTAATCGTCTATTGATATTGCGAAGTTCGGTATTGCTTTGCACCATATCAAAGTAAATAGGATCGAGTTGCGTAATCGTCGTCAACATTTGTGATTGTGCAGCAGTAACTAGTGCACCAACGGTAATATTTGATTTACTAATTTGTCCACTAATCGGCGCTTTCACTTTGGTGTACGCAATATCGACTTGTGCTTTGTGAATCGCTGCTTTTCGAACATCTATTTCAGCAACCATTGCTTGATAGTTTGCGTTGGCTTGATCATATTGCTGCTGACTAGCAGCTTTATCTTTTAACAATTGCGTATAACGTGACACTTCAGCTTTTAGCGAACGTAGATTTGCTTGGCTTCGTACTAACTCAGCTTTCGCCGATGTTAGATTGGCTTGGTAAATCGTATCATCGATTTGATATAACGCTTGGCCAGCCTTAACGACAGAGCCTTCCTCAAATAATCGTGCTTTGATGATGCCAGTTACCTGTGGACGCACATCGGCAATAGCAGATGCTACAGCGCGCGCAGGCAAATGTTGACTGAAAGTAATGGTTTGTGTGTCCATGACAACATAATCGACCGATTGTGGCGGCATTTGAAATGCCGGTGCAGCATCATCAGAGCCACATCCACTCAACAATAAGGTGACAGAGCTGGCGATGGTTAACGCTAGTAATTTAAATTTCATAATTTCCTCAAATAACACAAGGTTGCCTAAGTGTAGGCAATGATAGGAGATTAGCGATTAACGTCATAAAAACGGGTAAAGACAACTGTAGGATGAGCTTGTGTGAAATGAAGCGCAATCTACAATTGTCTGCTCGCTAATCTGTATTGGTATCTTATTATCTAATCATTTGATTTTGTATTGCTAGGTATAAATACGTATAACAATAGCGGCATAATCAAATTTTTAGCCGCATTAGTTTAATAGCTTCGTTAATTTTTGTACAACCTTTCAATACATTAAGTGGTCTACTTAGTTGTAACTAAATACGTCGTCATTATAAAACGGGTGATTCATTCATGTGTTTTAATAAAGTACTAAGTATGATAAAAATGCGTCATCACCGACTATTTATTGACGAGATTTACCTGTGACTATTCGTATTGTTTTGATGACTTTTTTGACTGTGTTTCTCGCTAATGGGGCGCACGCTAACGATAAGATAAAATTACGTGACGTTATCGTCGTTGGAAACAACTGGGACGGCACTGTAGACATTTATGATCCCCATACGTTCACGCGTATTAAAAAGCTCAACGCAGTACCAGATAAAGAAGAGCGGTTAGATGAAATCTATTCAGGTGTTATTCGCCGCATAAAATCGACTTTCATCCGAGAAGTTATTGGCGAAGGAAATAATCAGATGGTTGATGATATGTTTCCGTCAAAAGATGGAAAATACCTTTTTATATCACGCCCAAGTTTTGCTGATGCGATTGCCCTTGATGTAAATACTGGTGAAATAAAATGGCGAACGCCCGTGGAAGGTTCACGCTCTGATCACGCGGCAATTTCACCTGACGGAAAAATATTTTTAGTCTCAGCGTCAACCGCTCGAAAAGTTCATGCCATAGACACTGAAACAGGAAAGATTGTCGCCAACTTTGAGTCAGGCGATCAACCTCATGAGAGTAATTACACCAAAGATGGCACAAAGATCCTGCACGCGAGCATCGGTAAAGTATTTGTACCGTTCTCGTCCGGCTGGCTCGACTGGATGAAGGGCGACCGTTATTTTCAAGTGGTTGACGCAAAGACTTATGAAGTATTAGAGCGGGTAGATATTGGCGAGAAATTAGAAGAGTTTGGATTTCCTTGGGTGGACAACGCTGTACGCCCAATGGCCGTTGCGCCAGACGGGCGCTTTGTTTATTTGCAGGTATCATTTTTTCATGGCTTCTTTGAGTATGATCTAGAAACACAAAAAATTACACGAAAAATGCATTTACCAATTCCAGAACTTATTGCACAAATGAGCCTTCGTGATTATCAACTTAATTCAGCTCATCATGGTCTTGCAATTAATCACGACGGCACCAAACTCTGTGTTGCTGGCACTATGTCAGGCTATGCCGCTATTGTCGATCGCGTTACTTTCAGCTATAAGATTGCTCAATTATCAGAACACCCATTAGGTGCAAAACCTTATTGGGCAACAGAAAGTGCTGATGGTAAAAACTGTTACGTATCTGTTAGCCAGCAAGATCGCGTTGCGGTCATTTCATTTGCAACCGGCAAAGAAATTGCCAGCTTTGACGTCGGCGATCACCCACAGCGTATTAGAACGGGTAAATTACTTATTAATAAATAAGAAATTATTGCTACAAACTGAAATCCTTTGACTACCCTTACTATATTCGTAAGCGCACTGATACTTATTTTGTTGATTTTGTATACAAAATTCACATACAATCCATGCGCTTTGTAGTCGATAGGGAAAATGTACCAGCATCATGTTGAAAATATTACTCATAGATGACCATCAGTTATTTCTCGATGGTGTGTCTCAGATTTTGCCACTTCACATTCCTAATTTGGATGTTTTTACGTGCAGTAGCGTCGACAAAGCACAAGCGATCATGTCGCAGCACCGAGATATCGATCTAATTTTAATTGATCTAGAAATGCCAGAGATTGGTGGTATTGCGTTTTTAGCGAAAAACATTCACGCATCTGACGTACAACCAATTGCCGTTCTTTCAGCATCGCAAGATATCGCCGTAATTCAACATGTTTTACAACATGGCGCATTAGGGTTTATTCCAAAAACGCTTGGCAGTGAAGATTTAGTAGATGCGGTGCAGAGTATTTTAAATGGTAATATATTTTTGCCCGCTCATATTAAACGGCAAATAGAAGAATTATCACAAGATCATGAGCAAACGGTCAAGGATATCACACCTCGCCAACTAGAAGTTTTATCGTTACTTTCAAAAGGATTAACCAATTGTAAAATTGCGGAATCCATGTTCATTTCAGAACATACTGTAAAATCACACATAAAACAGCTATTTCAAAAGCTTGATGCAGATAACAGGCTAGCTTGTGTCACTCGAGCAAAAGAGATTGGCTTATTAAGTTAATATTTTGTTGGTTGAGTGATCAACCAAACTCTCCACGAAAGATAGCCATTCTAAAAATAACGGCACTAAATTAGTTGCAGCTTAATTTAGCTTACTCTATAGTCAGCCTTTCTAAGGTAACGTATACGTTTACTATGACTCTTCAATTAACACCTAATATTCAGCAGTTACTTTATGACTCACTTGAAAAGACCAGTGATTGTGTCGCGATCTTTGACGGTGAAGATAAGCTAATTTACTGTAATGAAGTGACCTCCTCACTATTCGGACAATCAATATCTGATATTGAAGGGAAAACTTTTGCTGATCTCGTTGAATATTGTTACCTATACAGCAAGGGGTTATTGATAGAAGCAAATAACATCCATGAGTGGATTGTTTACGCCAACCAAAAAAGACGCCAATCTCCTTTTAGAAGTTTTGAAATAGATTTGCACGATGGACGTTGGTTTTTAGCCACTGAACGCGTTATCGAAAACGACTTTATTTTCTTTTATGCCACAGATATTACTGAGAAAAACAAACAGAACAACGATTGAAACTCGCCTCTCAAGAATTGTTTAAACTAGCCACAACTGACTCTTTAACTGATAGCCATAATCGTCGTTACTTTCTTGAAATGGCCAATATTGAACTACAACGCAGTGCTCGCTCAGGCGATGATTGCAGTATCTTAATGATCGACCTTGATCATTTTAAATCTCTTAATGATAATTTTGGCCATCAAGGCGGCGATCTAACACTTGCTCAAAGCGCTAAAACCATTAAGGACAGTCTGCGTCCTTATGACATATTTGGACGAATTGGTGGGGAAGAGTTCGCAGTCTTATTACCAAACACAGATCTTAACAGTGCCTTTGATATTGGACAGAGGATCCGCAGTGCAATCGAAGAACAAACCGTAGATTACCTCACACACAAAATCCGAATTACCGCATCGATTGGCGCTGCCAATTCTAACGAGAATGAGTTGTCCTTAGAACTTCTTATGTCACGAGCAGATAAGAATCTGTATAGGGCCAAAAATCAGGGGCGCAACAAGGTCGTCGCTGAGTCAGAATAAACATTTCTAATGGCGCTTGGTGATTTAGAAAACCAACGCTGGCACGACGCGCTAAACGTCGCCTGTTCTTGATATCCTAATAAATCCGAAATATGTGAAAACTGTAATTGGCTTTGGGTTAAATAATGCCATGCAAGTTGTGAACGCACTTTATTTTTAATCTTCACAAAACTTGTATTCTCATTTGATAGCAAGCGATGTAATTGTCGTGTGTGAAGTCCAAGTATTTGAGCAATAGTATCGTTGTCGCATTGATGGATTGCCATCAATGGTTTGATCAGCTGAGCGACTTTGTCTTCAAGCGTTACAGTCTGCTCTCCCTGTGCTTTTAGATAACGTAGAGATGCCTCGAACTGAGGTGTATTGCGAGTATTAATTAAAAGATTAAGAGCTTCTTCATCAAAAACGATACCAGATAAGTTTTTGAATTCAGCGATGTGGCATCCAAAATGTTTTTGATAGGCACGTTGGTTTCCTCTAATCTTTTGCGGAAAATACACTTCATTAGGCGACCACTTCTCATGCGTTAATTCACGTATAACGCCTACCATTAACCCAATACTTAGTTCAGTAACCTGTGCAATGTTAGGAAGAGGCTGCAACAAAATATCAAAAGAGAGTAATACACCGTTCGCATTTTCTGCTGGCGTTTGCTTGATGCTTATTGCCGGACTATGAACATGCAAGTACTTGACAACCCAAGCTAACACGTCACCTAAAGTCGTACTTGATTGTGCCACTAATGCAATCGGGCCAAGAATATCAAAGCGCTGACGTGCTGCTAATTGCAAGCCAAAATCAGAACAATTGAGTTGCTGCGCGCAATGGTTCAGTAAACTGATGTAATCACGGTATTCAAGGAATTGTGATTCTAAATTACTAAATTCTACTGAGATGTCGCAATGAGTAAGTAATGTCGGCACGTCGCCACCTAACTCATTGATAAGTGCGTCGATACCTTGCAGAGATGTCGCTCTAATATAGTTTTTCATTATACAAAATGAGGGAGTTAGCTAACTGTCTAAAAATATCAAGTTTTTTACAAACAATCTATGCATTATGGTTACAGTTAATACAAAGTGATCATAAAAATGAACAAAAAGTACGACTACATTGTTATTGGAGCTGGTAGTGCTGGATGTGTACTTGCAGCGCGTTTAAGTGAAGACCCTAAAGTTGATGTTTGCCTTATTGAAGCAGGCGGAAAAGACAGTAGCGCGTTGGTTCAGATGCCAGCAGGTCTTGCGGTAAGCGTTCCTTATGGCGTTAATAGCTGGCACTATCAAACAACACCTCAAGCTCAACTAAACAATCGTTGTGGTTTTGTTCCTCGTGGCAAGGTATTAGGCGGAAGCAGCTCCATCAATGCCATGGTCTATATTCGAGGTAATCGCTGGGACTATGATCATTGGGCAGTGCAAGGTAATGACGGCTGGGATTATCAAAGTATTTTACCGTACTTTATCAAAGCCGAAAACAATCATGCCATTGCTAGTGATTATCATGGCAATAGCGGTCCGCTCCATGTTAACGAACTGCAATGCCCAAGTCCTGTTAATAATTTATTTTTAGATGGTTGTGTAGAACAAGGTATTGCGATTAATCAAGATATCAATGGTAAAGAACAAGAAGGGGCAAGACTATCGCAAGTTACTCAGCATAATGGGGAGCGATGCAGCGCAGCAAAAGCATACCTAACACCCAATTTAACACGCCCTAATTTAACCGTATTAACAAACGTACACGTACAACGATTAGTCATTGAGAATGGACATGTCGACGGTGTGATTATTAAACATAAAACCGAAATTTCCGTGTTATCTGCAACCAAAGAAGTGTTGCTTAGCGCCGGTGCTATTAACTCGCCGCAACTTTTGATGTTATCAGGTATTGGTGATGAACTAGCACTAGAAAAAGTTAATGTTCCTTTGAGTGTTCATTTACCTGGTGTTGGTCAAAACTTGCAGGATCATCTAACCGTTGTGCCACTTTATCGCGCTAAAACATCTGCCGGTACATTTGGGATTAGTGTTTATGGCGGCGCTAATATTCTTAGCCAAAGTTATCAATGGTTTAAGCATCGCAAAGGAACATTAACTAGCAATTTTGCTGAATCTCACGCGTTTGTCACTATAAATAAAGGCTCACCTGCGCCGGATATTCAAATGGAATTTGTAATAGGACTTGTTGATGATCACAGCAGAAAGTTACATTGGGGCCACGGTTATAGTGTTCACGCAAGTTTAATGCGTCCTAAAAGTCGAGGAAGTATTACACTGCGCGATAATAACCCTAATTCAGCGCCACTCATTGATCCCAATTATCTTGCTCACCCTGACGACTTAGATACCTTATTAGCTGGGCTTAAGAAAACGTTACAGGTATTAGAAAGTTCGAGTTTTGATGATATAAAAAGTCAAATGATTTATCCACTCGATAGCCATAACGATCAACAGCTTATCGAGTTTATTCGCCAAACCGCCGACACCGAATATCACCCAGTTGGAACCTGTAAAATGGGCATCAAAGATGATAAATACAGCGTTGTAGATAATAAACTCAAAGTTCATGGTATCGATAATCTGCGAGTGGTTGATGCGTCAATAATGCCAACAATAATCACCGGTAACACCAATGCTGGTGTGATAGCAATTGCCGAAAAAGCGGCGGATATGATAAAACTTGGTCATTAATTAAGTTACCGTTACAATGTGTAACTCATTAATAACTCAAGATTAACGTTATGGAAAACACAATTGAACCAAGCACTAAAAGTACCTCAAGTGTCAAAGCGGTATATATTCTTTATTTAGTCAGCATCTTATTTCCGGTGGCAGGCTTAGTAGGTATAGTTCTCGCGTATTTAGAACAAGATAAAGCCCCAGAGTGGTTACGAACCCATTTTAGATATCAGATCAGAACCTTTTGGATTGGCCTGCTCTATTTTGTCATTGGTTTTGCTTTGCTGATTATCATTGTAGGTTGGTTTATCTTACTATTTAACGTGATTTGGCTAATCATTCGTATGATAAAAGGACTCCAAGCAATTGACGCCAAAGAGCCCATTGCAAACCCAACTAGCTGGATGTTTTAGGATCACCTCGCTAAATTTTGTCCTTCAATCGTTCTAAAAGTAAGGTTGATACGCGGCGTGGTGACGGATTTAGTTGGCGGGAGTCGATGCAACCAGTGAGATTGTGTGACCCCCTTCATGACTAACAGGCTGCCGTGTTGCAGATAAAGTGAAATAGTTTCCTGTGTTTGCTTATGTTTAAATGCAAATTTTCGCTCAGCACCAAAACTTAACGATGCGATCGCACCATTTTTCTTTAAATCTTTTTCGCCATCGCTGTGCCAAGCCATTCCCTCACTGCCATCATGATAAAGGTTTAATAAGCAGGCGTTATAACTCTCGCCTGTTTCTCGCTGTGCAATTGATTTCAATTGTTGCAGAAGCGGCGTAAATGGCTGGGCAATTTTAGTATTATTTGAATACGTGTAATGAAATGGTTGCTCACCGACCCAGGCAATTTTACGGGCCGTTTCAATTGTTTTTCCGAACATAGATGACCGATCTGGCTGCCAATCTATATCAGTCAATAATTGTTGATAATAGAAATCGGCATCATGTTGATTGACGACAGGCCCATAATAATTCACAACGCCGTCGCGATGTAACAGATTGGCTGGCGCTGGAGATTCACTAAAGAGATCGAACATAAGGAAATATTAAAGAAAAAAGCATGGTGTTATCTTACTCCTTGTCAGGAGAAATAACACCATGCTTTAGAGAGTGCGATATTACATCACTGATTGTAAATAATTAGGCAAGCTAATTTTATCAATCAGTCGAAGTTGTTGCTCTAACCAATAAATATGATCTTGCTCTGTATCTTCCAATAGTGGCATTAAAACATTACGAGTTTGAAAATCTTGCTTTTTCTCACACAAGGCAACCACTTTACGTAAGTCATCCTGTACTCGATATTCAACATCTAAGTCGTTTTGCAACATCTCGGGAACCGTTTTCCCAATAGCAAGCGCATCACGTTTGCTAGCGTCAGGGTGCCCTTCTAAAAATAATATGCGCTCAATAAGTGCTTCAGCATGTTGTTTTTCATCTTCAAATTCATGAGCGATACGCTCATGGAGTTTGCTAAAGCCCCAATCTTCATACATCTTTGCATGGACTAAATATTGATCCATGGCCGTTAATTCATGAGTTAATAATCTGTTTAAATTGTCGATAATTTCTTGATCGCCTTTCATCATAAGCTCCTATTCGCTATCAATCATTGATTGCTGATAATTCTCTATACCAATATTTTCAATTAGCGACAGTTGCGCCTCTAACCAATCGATATATTCTTGTTCGTAATCCATAATTTCCACCAGCAAATCACGACTGACATAATCGCCAGCATCTTCACAACGCTGAATAACATCAGTAAGTAAGGTGTTTTGCTCCAACTGCACACTTAAATCACATTCGAGCATTTCTAAGGTATGCTCACCGATTTTAAGTCGCCCAAGTTGCTGTAAATTAGGTAACCCTTCTAGTAATAAAATGCGCTCTATCAATTTGTCACTTTGCTTCATATCTTTGATAGATTTTTTGTACGCTTTACTATTAAGCGCTTCTAATCCCCAGTTTTTAAATATTCGAGCATGTAGGAAGAACTGATTAATGGACGTCAGTTCAGCGGTTAAAACACGATTAAGCTGATTAACGATATCACTTTGAGGTTTCATGACCCACTCCATTGCATTAACAAGGTAACTGTTGGTTTATTATGCACCAAAACAAAGGTTAAATCAAAATTTTCTTTAATATCAACAAATTAAAGACAAAACTTAATCACATCGATTATCATGTTCACGACGATTAGCTCTTTTGTAGACATATCGACTCCTTGCCTTTCTTACATGGATGTAAGTACTTAGACTTTGCAGGAGCATAAAGTCTGCCATGGCATCGCCCGATTGCTTACATGGATGTAAGTACTTAGGTTTTGTCGGGAACAAGAACCTGACCATTCATCCTCGGCTCTGGCTCCTGCTTCGCCCTACCTCCTAAATCCATTTAGTCGTAAACATAAAAAGCCCCGAATTTTAAGTTCGGGGCTTTGATAGATTTGAGAGCGATTAAGCGACGACTTGTTGTCTTGTGGGCAGTAGCACTGCCGCCGTCGCGTAAACTGTTAGTGTAATAATGGGAGCAAATAATAGTCCTATAACTGTCGCGACTCTCACCCCCATTCTGCTGTAGCCAAATGCATTTGCGATTCCAGCACAAACACCAAACAATTTGTTATGTTTCTTGTCTACTGTAATTCGATGCCAAATACTCATAATATTCTCCTAAGAAATCTCGTTAACTATGGTCAAGATGCCAGCACTCACTATCATGCCGATCACTGGCAAAAGGTATATCCATAAAATGGTGCTAGACATCAACATAATTTAAGACGCCAACTTTTGCTTTAGTTGTGCAAGCTCGTTGTCAATTGATTCATCGCGTTCCATTTGCTTGAATTGTGCTTCAACCGATTGTGCGTCTTTATTACCAACATCATAACTTTCAATTTCTGACTCAATGGCTTCGATTTTCTTTTCGAAATGTTCGAAACGTATCAACGCATCTTCAACTTTATTGCTATTTAGCTGTTTCTTCACCTTCAAACGTGTTTGAGCTTGTTGCTTACGAGCAAGTAACGATTGTTGTCTTGTGCGTGCTTCAACCATTTTTTGCTCTAGGCGTGATGCATCAGCGTCAGTTGTTGACAGAGCATCATTGTATCGCACTAACTCTTCTTCTAATGCGTCAACCTGTTCAGTCGATTGCTGCTTTTGAAGCAATGCACTGCGTGCTAGGTCTTCTCGGCCTTTACTTAGTGCTAATTCCGCTTTAGCAGCCCAATCTTTCACATTAGCTTTGGCTTTAGCGAGGCTTGCTTCTAACGTTTTACGTTCTGCAATATGTTTTGCAGCATTAGCACGAAGCTCTACTAATGTTTCTTCCATTTCTTGAATCAGCAGTCGCACTAATTTTTTTGGATCTTCTGCTTTATCTAACATTGTGTTGATGTTTGCGTTAATGATGTCACTAAATCTACTAAAAATACCCATAATAATTCTCCACTATATAAAAATGTAATTCATTGTTTGTTGCTAGTTACTTAGTTGAAACTTCTTTTTTCTCAGGTTGTTTAACCGTTACTGTGACCTTTGTTTTTGGTGCATTGTCAGTAACGCCTAAGTTAATTAATGACTGTTGAATGTTTTGTTCAATGTCCCAATTAACCTGAGTAACCACTTCGCTAACTTGGTTTGAGAATGCATTACCAAGTGTTGCCATTAAGTGCTGCTTTGCTTTTTCAGATAACTCTGCCGCGTTAACGCTACTTCCTAATCCAGCGATAACCAATGTAGAAGCTAAAGCGATATTGCGTAATGTGTTTTGTAACTTAGTCATGATGGACTCCATGTTTTCAAATTAAATTAATGGTTGGCGTTTATTGTGCCGTTTCTTGATTTACTTATTGCACCCTGCGTGCCAAAACAACAAAACGATATAAAAACAATAACTTAACCACAAAACACAGAGTAACAATTAATTTAAAACACAATCCACAAGGCAATAAAAACCATTATTTGGTTTTTTTAACCACAATTAATTCAATCAATATTTATACAGTTATTTTCTTTACGCGAAAAAAAAGAACGACCAATGGCCGTTCTTTAATGAGAGCAATAATGAGAGAGAGGAGGAGCTATTCTTCGAGTCGTTTATTTCCCGAAATAGCTATCGAGCGTGGTTTCATCGCTTCAGGTACTTCTCTTTTTAAATCAATATGTAATAAACCATTATTGAGATCAGCAGCTTGCACTGTTACATAATCTGCCAACTGATATTTTCTTTCGAAGCCGCGCTCTGCAATGCCTTGATATAAAAATTTACTCTCAGAATTTTCTTGCGGCTGTTTAGTGCCTTTGACTAGCAATGTATTTTGATGGCTTGTAATTTCGAGCTCAGATTCGTCAAATCCCGCAACAGCTAAGGTAATGCGATATTCATCTTCAGAAAACTGTTCGATATTATAAGGAGGGTAACCTTGGTTATTACTTTTGTTACCTGTTTCAATCATTGACGCTAAACGGTCAAAGCCAATAGCACTGCGGTATAGTGGTGATAAGTCGATAGTACGCATAATATTCTCCTAAGAAGCAATATGGTAGCTCTTTGCCGAAAGTATTTCGGTGGCTACAGTTGTAAAAGGCCAGCGCTTGCTGCACCTTGATTATTAACATCACTGAGTGACTGTTAATGGTTGTGACAAGTTTTCCTGTCACTAATTACTTAATAAGGACGATATTTATACTTTCAAGGGCTACTTTCTATTTTTTACATTTATTGAGATAATCCATCTAATATAGAACACTGACTTTGTTCGTCGCCAGCACAGGCATCATGCAGGGATTCAAGGTTCTTTACTACATTATTGAGCTCATTTATTTTTTCTTTTAATGCATGGATTTTTTCACTCGTAAGTGCTTTTACTTCTTTGCTTGCTCTATTATTATCGTTAAATAACGCTATCAACTCTTTCGATTCGTCGATGCTAAACCCTGCAAACCTTGCACTTTTAATTAAGCGAAGCTGTGCGATATTAGTCTCATTGAACTGACGATATCCATTGCTCGCACGACTCACTGAGCCGAGCAGTTCAATATCATCATAATATCGAATTGTTTTCACCGGCATTGATAGCATGCGGCTTACTTGCGTAATGCTCTTCATAATCTTTACCCTTGATGCTTCAAGTATAGGGCATTACCAAGCACGGTTACACTTGATAGCGCCATGGCGAGACCAGCTAACTGCGGTGATAAATACCCCAACGCAGCAGCAGGAATTGCAATCGTATTAAACATAAATGCTAACCATAAATTTTGCTTTACCGTTCGCCATGTTCGCCGTGCAATTGTAATAGCATTTACCACTAAACTTGGATTATCCTGCATTAATGTAATTTGTGCAGTACTAATTGCAGTTTGAGTGCCTCCACCCATCGCGATGCCTAAGTCAGCTTGTGCAAGCGCGGGCGCGTCATTAATTCCATCACCGACCATCGCTATTTTTACGCCTGCATCTTGATTTTTAGTGAGGTATTGCTGTTTCTGCAATGGCGTTTGTTGCGCATATCGTTCATTCATCGACAATGATTGCGCAACTAAATCTACACTTTTTGAGTTATCGCCACTTAATAGCACACTCGAAATATCAAGCTTAGCCAACTGCACAATTGCCTCACTGCTTTGAGGCCGCAACGAATCTTCTAGCGTAAATTGAGCTAATACTTGCTCACTATTTGAAAATAACACTTCACTGCCATTGGGTATTTCAGTAAGCATTGAAAGTGTTACACCGTGTTTTTCAAGTAATTGACGATTACCCAAAAAGAAACGCTGTTCGCCTATATCTGCAATTATTCCTTGGCCAGCAATGACCTCAATTGAAGAGCTTTCCATGATTGAAGCATCTTCTAACCAGGGCTGGCGAGCGATTGACAATGATAGCGGATGATCACTTTGGCTAATGAGTGCCTTTAATTCATTAAGCATCGGTGTTTTAGTAAACCAGTGATAATCCGTCACTTGAGGCTGACCAATAGTTAATGTCCCCGTTTTATCAAAAACAACTTTTTGTAGGGTGCCAGCAATTTGCAATGCTTTGGGATCGCGGATCACTATACCTTGCTTTGCTGCCAATCCGGTTCCAACAACAATAGCAGCAGGTGTCGCTAATCCTAATGCACAAGGACATGCAACAACCAGCACTGCGACACTATTGATTAAAGCAACTTCAAAACTTGCGCCTGCAATCAACCAACTGGCAAAGGTTATTGCTGCAATAATCAATACAATAGGTACAAACCATGCAGCAACGCTATCAACTAATCGCTCGATTGGCGCCTTCGTGTTTTGCGCTTGCTCAACCATCGCAATAATTTGTCCCAGATTACTTGCGCTGCCGATAGCGCTAACCTTGAGCTCAATAACGGCATGTCCATTTACAGCGCCAGCAAAAACTTCATCGCCAATGTTTTTCACAACGGGTAAATGTTCGCCGCTGATAAAGGATTCATTAAATTCACTTGTTCCGCTAATAATTGTGCCATCAACTGGTACTTTTCCTCCAGCCATCACTCGAACGATGGCACCTTCTTGTACGTCATCAATAGCGATAGAAGTAATAGCGCCGTTTTTCACAACATTGGCAGTTTGAGCTTTTAAGACAATGAGCGACGCCATTGCATCGCCCGCTGATTGCTTCGCGCGATCTTCAAGCCATTTACCTATTGAAATAAAGGTAATAATGACAGCAGAGGATTCGAAATAAAGTCCACCTTCACGGCCCAACCCGAATAAGAGATAGCAACTATAGAAATAGGCAGCACTGGTTCCTAGTACAACTAAGGTATCCATATTGGCGGCTTTGTTTTTGAGGCTTTGTAATGCGCCGCGATAAAACGGCGCGCCAATTACAAATTGCACAACAGATCCTAAAATGAATTCCAGCCAACCTATAAGCATAAATTCGATGCTAAACAACATCGCAAACATCGGTGAAATTAAAGGAATTGTTAGTAAAATTGCCGCTATTAAGCGCCAAGGACGTTCATTTTTATTATCTTTGGGCGTAAAATTAGTTTTCAACTGCGCTTGATAACCTTGCACTTTGAGTAAGTTAATAATGTCTAATTGAGAAACAAGGTCAATATTGCGTTCGAGTGACAACTGATTAAGCGTGCTATTGACATACACACTAGCGAGTCCTTTTATTTTACTGAGTTTCTCTTTAGTTTTATTAGCACAACCACCACAGCGCCAGCCTGTGATTGAATAGGTTTCTTGCGTATATTTTAACTGATAGCCCACTTTAATAATGGTATCGATAACATCGTCCAGTTTTGAAGGCTGGCATTCAACTTGCGCTTGCTCATTGGTAAAACTCACATTTGCTTGAACACCTGATAGTTTATTGAGCTTCTTATTAAGTCCATTGGCACAGTTGTTACAACGAAGCCCGCCAATTGATAGTGTATATTTTACGGTAGAGCTAGTAGACATAAACGCCTCTTTTAACGACAACGATTTCCGATTTATGTCACCATGTTAATGCTTCCAGTAACAGGAAGGTAAAGTTTAATTATTGAAGAGATATCTAAACTACTGATAATTGATTATTAATTTAACCACTGATACAGTAAATACCTTATTATTACGCAGGGAGCAATTATGTTTATTTTAATGGGAGAGACAGAAAAAGTTGCCCCTGTTGAGCAAGGAAACTTTGATTGTCCAACATGTCAAAGCCAGCAATCATATGCCCATCATCAATCCACTGCCTATTTCACAGTGTTTGGAATATCCGTAGCTAAACTGAATTCACTCGCTAATTATGTAATCTGTCAGCAATGCCATTGTTGCTATGATCCACAAATTATTGATAAGCCGTTACAATATTCACAAGCACTTGATCATATGGTGCTATTTCGCGTTCTTAACTACTTACTGAGTGGTTATGGCGATACTATTCATTCACGACAGCGCTTACAGGCAATCTACCAACAAGTAACCAGTACTGAGAAATCAAATACCGATATAGATAACGAGCAATCATTAATCAATTCTGGTTCAGCACCGACTCTACCCTTTTTAATCCAATATAAACATGTATTAAGTTTGGAGAAAAAACACCAAATCGTCCTAGCTGCGTTTCAGTTTGCCAATGGTTCATGCTTGATGGAACATCACGATCGCGTGCGTCTTAATACAATCGGCTCATCGCTCGATTTAAGCTTACCGGAAATTGAATATCTCATAGTTAACAACCAGTGATAGCAGGGATTGTTTAGGCCTGTTAAAATAATGGCTTCTTTAAACCAATGACAAGATTGACACATGAGCCAATTAGATAAATCAACGCAAGATGCACTAGATGCCGCTACATTTCGCCGTTTACTATCACACCTAGATAATAATAAAGATGTTCAGAACATTGATTTGATGATTTTGGCTGACTTTTGTCGTAACTGCCTTGGTAAATGGTATAAAACAGCGGCTGATGATCACGGCGTTGAAATGACAGACGATCAGGCTCGCGAACGTGTTTATGGTATGCCATATAGTGAATGGAAAGCTAATCATCAACAACCTGCGACGCAAGCGCAGTTAGATGCTTTTAATGCTAAGAAAAAATAATGAGTTTAAGTATTAGTCAACAGCAACTTGTTGAGCAATTTTCATTATTAAAAAGCTGGGAAGATAAATATCGATTTATTCTAAGGCTAGGCAAATCGGTACCTGCGATGGATGATGTGTTAAAGGTTGACGATGTTTTACTTAATGGTTGTGAAAGCAATGTCTGGTTCTACGGTGAAGTTGTTGACGATAACCTACATCTAAATATATACAGCGACGCAAAAATTGTGCGCGGACTCATTGCTATTATTTGCGAATCTTTTCAAGGGTTAGCCTTAGATGAGGTTGTTACCTTTGATTGCGCTCAATTCTTAGAGCAACTTGGATTACTTTCTCATCTTAGCCCATCGCGTGGTAATGGTATCCGTGCCATTATTGAGCAAATAGCAAAACTAGCTCAAAAGCATTAGTTATTTAGCCACGGTCGTTAATTTTTTAATTACTCGTGCGACAGCGACAAAACCAAAGCTTGCCGTAACAACAGTTGCGGCACCAAAACCGCTAGCACAATCCATTTTCATTGGACCATCTGCTTGTGATTTCTGTGCACATACACTGCCGTCACTCGTTGGGTACATTAAATGTTCGGTTGAGAAAACACATTCTACTTGAAAACGACGTTTGGG
This sequence comes from uncultured Gammaproteobacteria bacterium, assembly GCA_913060565.1. Taxonomy (GTDB): domain Bacteria; phylum Pseudomonadota; class Gammaproteobacteria; order Enterobacterales; family Psychrobiaceae; genus Psychrobium. The sequence goes on from CAJXRU010000022.1 coordinate 30,702, forward strand.
GTTCTTCGAAAAATTATGAAAACGGCGCAATTCACTGCGTACTTTGGCGGCTAACGGATCTTGAACTGTTTTTGCTAAATCTGCAATTTGAACCTGAGTAGGATCTTGCTGACCACCTGCACCGCCAACAGTGATAATTTTAATTTTATACCGTTTACAATAAGCAATTAACGCGACTTTTGCTTTAATGCTATCGATAGCATCAATGACATAGTCCATATCTTTTGTGATTAATTCACTTAGATTATCAGCATCGACAAAATCTTCGACTTCATTAATTTTACAATCAGGATTGATGCCGCGAACGCGCTGCGCCATGACTTCGACTTTTGATTGTCCAACAGTATCCGTCAATGCATGTATTTGGCGATTAATATTAGTTGTACAAATATCATCTAAATCAATCAGGGTAATTTCGCCAACACCACTGCGAGCAAGGGCTTCAGCAGCCCAAGATCCGACACCGCCAATACCAACAACACACACATGAGATGACGCAAGTTTTTCAACAGCTTCATTGCCGTAAAGTCGTTTAGTACCGCCAAATCGTAAATCAAATTGCTCAGACATAATCACATCAACACTATTGCTAAATTCTAGAGGGATTGGAATGGCGGCGATTATCCGATTTTTCGACGGTTTAGGCCAGTGAAATCTAGTCTTGTCGTTGTGACCAAGTTATAAATTTTACCACGGGGTAAGGTGAAATAAGCACGCCACCCAAGCCTAACGCACTGCTAACAGCAACCATCCCTGAAACTTGCTGTGTCAGATCAGTAAATAATAACAAATACAGCCCAACACCAATCAGTGCTAGGCCCGCTATGTGTAAGTAGAAAAATACTTTAAGCATCATTTTTCGCTATAGGTAGTTAGTGTTATTTTTTCAAGCAATGACATGGCTAAATTATTGTCATAATACGCCGCTTCATTAATAAAAGAGCCGTAGACTGACTTTTCTCCTTGATAACAGATAACTTGATCATCAAAGGTCCTAAATAACGGCTGGCCTGGTTTAATCTCGGTAAAGTCTTTGTCTTGGATGTCTTTATGAATCATGCCATTACGTTGACCATCTTCGGTGAGTGGTAACGTAATTGATTCAATAAAACGATAAGCAGTAACGGTTTCAGGCAATTTAGGCACATCGTTTAGATTATACAATTGGACAAAATCAAGGATGTGAAATGTCATTTCCTCACTGGCGTCATAAACATCTTGGCGAATTACGGATTGCGGAACAGGGCCTACTTCAACCATGACACTGTCTTGAGCGATGCTAGATAAGAAATGATGCTCACTATTGTCTTTATGATCTTCATCGCACGATACAATAACTTGTGGCATTTTCATGGTGATATAAGCCGCTAATTGGTTATAGAAGTCACCTTTTTTAGTGATTAATAAGGTCGGTCCCATATTTGATGTCGTGGTGTGTAGGTCAATAATAAAATCAACTCGAGGTTTGCCTTTAGGCCCAAGCAAATGATTAATTTCTTTAGCCCGCACCTGCTCCGCACTTACTAAACTAGTATCTTCTAATTGGCTTTGCTCAAAACAACGATTTAAATCATGATCGACATAACGCTTGTTCTCATTAAAAGCATTAGGATTAGCAAACAACATTTCGGTATCAAAGCTTGAGCGCTGAACTAACGCTAATCGCTTTTCCCATTTTTTAAGTAAATAAATCCCTGTAAACTCATTACCATGAGTACCGCAAACAATTGCTAACTTAGATATCACTTCACTACCTTTTATCGTCAAAATTTCTAGTAGCATTATCCTACTGTATATTGACGAAAATGACTGTTATTTTTTGTCATACTTTAGACATAAAAAAACCGCAGCTACATTCACAGCTGCGGTTTACCACTAACAACCTATTAGTTATTATTTATAGCGGCGAGTTAAATCAAGTTCAACCGGTCGTTCGACTTGAATCTCATCAAGTACGCGGACAGCTCTTTGCGGTCTAGGTGATGCATCTGAACCACTCAGATCAAGTACGTCAAACCAACTAAGGCCAGCTTTTAATGGCTTAACAGCAGGTAAAGCGGCATAAATTTCATCGCTATTCAATTCAGGGAATATCAAATCGAAAACGAATTTTGAGCGAGGCATCACTGCTGGATCAGTAACACGACCGCGCTGTCCCCAACTCAATACATAAGATAGAGATGAATCAGTTGCATGACGAGGAGATGAAACGGCTTCATCACGTTGAATACCATAACGAGCACTCATCATTGCTGCATCAAATAATGTTGCAACATCTTCTGCTTCACTACTGTAGGCATATTGTGTAGGCGCATTATCACCACTGAAGAAGCCAGCAATATCATCAGGCGTATAAGCTTTTTGAGCATCATTCGGCGCTTTACCATGATAGTTTACCTGACCCAACGCCATCATTTCTGTACTTGCTTTTGGATGAGCGTCAGTTAACTTATCAGAAATTGTATTACCTCTTCTTTGCTGAAAAGCATTATAAATACTAGTCCCTGTAACCGAATCTAACGTTGAAGATGGGAATGTATCATTCGCGTGAGCTAGTTCATGATAAAGCAATGACCCCAAATCAGGTACTAAATCAGAAACACTTCTTGATAGTCGGTACTCTCGTGGATAATAACTACTTGCATAATCATTGTCCTTAACATAACGCCAAGGCATTACATACTGTAACTCTTGACCAAATGAACTTCGGTAATCAGGGGCAACATCAATAACATCGCGTTGCTCAGGCGTTAACCATAAATCTTGAGGATCTAAATGAATAGCCCCTGTCGCAACCCAGTAGTATGAAGGGCGGATATCGTAAGAAATAACAATTGCACTCACCGAGCGTAGTAGCTTCTTAAAATCGCCATGAGGATCTTCTTCTGTTAAGAATTTTCTGAAGTTTTCCGCCATCCAAGGATGAGACGTAATTACACGATCCATAATATTATCAACGGTCGGATCAGGATAATCTTGTCCAATTAAGTTTATTTGGCCCAGTGAACAAGGTGCTGCAAAATAATTAGAGTAGATACAATTCTCTAATCCATCAACTTTATCAGCAGAAGCATTTGCAGAAAATATTTTTGCCACTACCGAGTCATAGATTGAACTAGAAGGAATATTTTTAATATCTTGGACTAATAAATGCACTTCATCCGAAACAGTCGAACCATCAGGGTGTGTCGCACTAACGCTAAAGGTAGCAACTGTATCCGCTGTTACTGCAGGGGCCTTAAAAATAGCAAGATAATCATTAGTATTTTTGTCATCAAAAGTAGCCGTTGGACCAGACACTTGGCTCCATTTAACATTACTAAATGTTGCCGCGATCTGCTTACCGGACGTAGGGCTTGTTACCGTCACTATTTTACCATCACTATCAACAGGTGCAGATAGTTTAAAGGAAACTTTGTTCCCTTCTCGAGAGGCAAAATCTCTGCGAGCATTAAGAATATTAGACTTAGTTGTCGTTGTGAAATTGACGGTTTCACTTAATTTATCGCCAGTCACTGTTGTAAAGTCAACTTTAAATTCATAATCACCAGCTTTTTTTACATCAAAAGCCAATACAGCAGAATTTGTTGCAACGAGGTTAAGCGGCTCACCACTCACTTGAGTCCAAACAATATTCGCTAGATCTGAACGTTCGCCTTCAACAGTCGCGATTAATGCGACAGATTCGCCAACAGCAGGCGTTAAATCGCCATCAATCTTGATTGCAGATGAAGGAGTAGGAGAAGGTGCAGGCGCTGGGCTAGGCGTTGGAGTCGGCGTAGAACTGCCACCGCCGCCACATCCAGCAAGCAGTGCTGAAACAGCAGTCGCTAGCAATAATTTTTTACTTGTTATCATTATTATTAATCCTTTGGTATTACATTTTAGTTACATCTGGTAACATAATAATTCATCAAGTAAAGAAATAACACCCAGAATTTAACATATTTAAAAACCCACAAATCAACCATAACGGCTTGATTCCATTACGTAATGGGCGATAAAAGCGTAAAAGGTATGACTGATAGTCAGAATTATGCGCTTGTTTCGCTAATGCAATTGCAAGCAATGTGACTAACATCACAAACCATATTTCAATTGACAAGATAGCTGCAAGTAATGTGTAAAACGTATCTTGAATTGCGGGGGGCTCAAGTCCTTTTTTAAACAACGGTACACACAGTAATAAATACAGCCAAGACACAATGATAAATGATATAGCTACCGCTTTTCGATATTCAAACGGGGACTTCTCACTGAAATAGACGCCAATCACCGTCATTACACCCCACCCCATGTTTATGTATATAAACAGTTCAAAATATGACATTTTCTTTCCCATTATTCTTATAGAAATTGGCAATCGCCAATACAAAACTGGCGCAGTTTAACAAGGAATAAACTTCATCGCCGTAAATTACTGTCTAAATTGCATCTTATAACGATGTAAATTTGATTATTTACTATGTCCACCTAACCTTAAACAATAAGTACTCTTTCTTGAGGATTATCTTTGCGCGTATTTATCATTTTAACAGTCACCCTACTTTGTTGTTTTAGCAGCATACTTAACGCGACTATAAAAATTGGAATGCCAACAGACTTTCCCCCATACATAATCCACACTCAACAGAAGCCACAGGGATTATTCATAGATTATTGGAACCTAGTCGCAAGTAAGTCCAACTTGAAGATCGAATTCATTCCTATGACATTAAAAGAAATGTTAGCGGGCGTAGAAACTGGAACTATCGATATTCCATTGGCCTATTTCTATTTTAAAGAAATGGAAAGCTCTTTGACTTACATAAAGACGCTAGCACCAGTGCATAACGATATTTACTTAAAGACTGTCACTCGACATAAAGGCGCCAACTTAATTGATCTTACAAATAAACGGATTGCCGTTTTGGAAAGCTCAATGTTCTTTAGGTACCTTAGTAAAAACCATCCTGAAGTAATACCAGTAACCTTTACCGCGATAACTGAACTGTCTCAGCTTATAAAAAACGAAGAGATAGATGGTTTTTTAGGAGAACGCCAAACCTCTTGGCGGTTTATCAATCAATCAAACTTGTTAGGAAAGGTAAAGCGAATTGAAATTCCACAGTTAGATAATCATTTTCACATAGCACTTCCTAACGATAATAAGATGCTTATGAATATAATTACAGAGGCCATTTCGAAAGTAGAACCCTCTGAATTTAAACATTTAGCAGAAAAATGGCTTAAAGACGAAACACAGATTAACCGCCATTTTCCCAATGCCTTAATTTACTCCACAAAGAATCAAGGTCCGAGTTCCTCTCATGAATTAATAGAGAAAAAGACCGCTCCGGAAGTAAACACAAACGACTTACATCTCAACTTATTTGAACATTTAGCACCGTATGTGATTCAAGACTCCATCGAAAAAGGCATTATTTATGACCTAATTTTACGGGTCTTTTATCACGCCAATATAAACGTAAACCAAATCAGCTATACACATTTTAGAGCACTAAACATTGCAATAGACCAAACATCTGACATTGATATTAGTCTGGTGACCTCAAAAAAAAATCAACAGCTCTTCTATTCTGACGAATTACTTCATTTGCAAAACGTTGTTTTATCTAAAAAATCTAATTTAGTCGCGATTAAACACATTAATGATCTAAAAAAACTTAATGTCATTGGATACAAAGGTGCAAATAGAGAGTTAGGTAGCCCATTTAAATACACTATTTCTTCACTCGAAAAAACGGCGATAAGTTATAGAGAGCTTGGTAGTAAATTGCAAATTCAAGCACTCTTAGATAATGCTGTAGATGCTATCATTATTGATAAAAACATTGCTTTATGGGAATTATCTCAACTTAACATCAACTCTTTCGAACAATTTAATATTGATGATATATTCCCGCGAAAATCACCATTATATCTAGCATTTAAAGAGCCAAATTTGGCATCACGCTTTAACATCGGTTTGCGCCAAATCAAGCACAGTGGCTTATTCAATAAAATTATCGAAGATTACCAAACAAAACGAGCCCAATTTAAATATAAAAACGCATCAAAAATTGGAGAGATTTTGTCTGACATAGGCAACCGCATTGATAAAAGTTTACTTAATAAAAACCTAACCTTTTTATCTACATTACCTAGTGTCTCACAAATAAGCATTACTAAAAAACTGGAAAAAGGAATGGAAAAGCAAGAAGACTCAAATGTAATATCTCAGCCTTTACCGCCATCAAACACTAGAGTTTTGAACATTGTATTTGACGATAAAGTAATAGATTCGCTGCTAAAAAAGAACAAATCCCATATCAACATTCAACCACTAAAAGCGCTGGAAAACTTCAGGGATTATGAGAAGAGATTTACAAAAGAAATTAAATCAAACTTTAGCATAAATCTGACTCCTCAAGAGCGAGATTATATAAAGAATAATCCAACACTACCCTATGCTGAAGTCGATTGGCCGCCACTAATACGTATTGAAAATAACAATATGATCGGACCAATTGCTGACTATTTAGATCTCGTTAGTCAATTATCAGGACTGCAATTCGAATTAGTTTCGGCAAATAATTGGGAGCATGTACAAAAGCAGTTTATTGAGGGAAAGACAGCAATTATCCCATCTGTCGACCATACAATAGAACCTCATTCAATATCGATTCCTTACACGGAGTTTAGCTATGCAATTCTCACCAAAAAAAACCACCGTTATTACAGTACGATGGAAGAGCTAAAAAATAAAACGATAACCGTCGTTGGTGCCAAGTCCCCCATTGTGAATCAAGAAACATTATCCGACCATCAAAATATTAACGAGTGAGACGACCAAAGGTGCTATTAGCAAAGTTCGAACTGATCAAGCAGTCGCGTATATTGGACACATCATTACGGCAATTGATCATGTTCAAAATAAATTTCCAGACTTAAAAATTGCCGGCGTAACTGATTACAAATACGCCCACCACATTCTCATTCAAAAAGGCAGCCCGCAACTAGAATCAATTATTAACAAATCAATCGCTGCGATCACCTACCAACAACATCAAAATATTAGAGATACTTGGCTCAAAGTCGATGTTTCACCCAAGGTAGATTACACGGTAATTTACAAAATTATCACTGTCTTTATTGCCACTTTTATTGCTATTTTGTTCTTTATAAAGACGCTTTTAAAAGCCAATAAAAAAGCGGCTGTTGCCAATAATAGACTAACTGCCACTATTGCAGAGCTAGAGCTAACTCAAGGTGAACTCACTGGTACCATTGCCCACTTACAATCAGCGCAACAACAACTCATTGCCGCCGAAAAAATGGCGAGTCTAGGTAATCTTGTAGCAGGTATAGCTCATGAGATAAACACTCCTGTCGGAGTTGGGTTAACGGGAATATCTCACTTCCAAACAATCACCGCTGATTTAACAACTAAATACAACCAACAAACAATGAAGAAGTCTGATTTTGAAAACTATCTTAAGATCTCAAATGAAGCAGCGTCGTTAATTCACAATAATTTAGAGCGAACTGCTGAACTTGTTCAGAGTTTTAAACAAATCTCCGTTGATCAAAGTAGTGATGAACAAAGAACATTTAATGTCCTTGAATATATTCATCAAACATTGAACAGTATTCACAATGCAATAAAGCGTTCTGATATCACTATAACTGTTGATTGCGACGAATCATTAACCATTGTTAGTTTTCCCGGTGCACTATCACAAATAATTACAAATCTCGTTCTTAACGCTTCGATTCATGCATTTGACGACAAAACGCCTGCAAAAAGCATAGTTATTAGCGCGACTCGCCAAACCGATTCCTTGATACTAAAAGTGACCGATAATGGCAAAGGTATCCCGGAAAACATCGAGAAAAAGATCTTCGACCCTTTCTTTACAACCAATAGAGATAATGGCGGCAGTGGTTTAGGCTTGAACATTATTTTCAATGTTGCTACATCACAATTAAAAGGTACGTTGCTGTGCTCCACAAAAGTTGGCGAAGGGTCTGAATTTACAACCTCATTTCCGTGTAATTTTCAGTGATTTTTACTACTACAAAAGAGTGAGAACAATCGTTTTCACTATCTCCCTTCTTTTCTTACAATACTCCTCATTACAATTTAATCTAGATCATTAATATATAAATACTTTTATCAAAACCCTACACGCTGTAGCCTCTGTAATTTCTATTAGTAAAATAGGATTAGAAAGTTGATTTCCAACCCCTAAATAGCGTATTATTGACGTAAAATTAGGCAGAAACTCTTAGTAAAGTTTCGCTCATCATTCTGTGGCGATAAAAATACATTTAAAATCAATTAGTTTAAATGCATTCAATTAAATTAAGCAGTAAGAAAATATAAAGGTTTATTCATGAATACAATAGTGACAACTCACAATGCGCAAATCAAAGCAATCATTGGCGAGCTCAAACTGTTAAAAAACAATACAACTACTGAGCTACATGTTGGCGATGAAATTGTTGTCGGTGATAACTTAATTCTTACAGATAACGCTGAAATTACAGTGCAATATAGTGATGGTCGCCTTGCCACTTTAAATGGTGATGACGCATCTGAATTCATTGCAAAACTGAATGAAGAGACAGCGGAAGAAGATCTGACATTTATTGATGACTTACCAGATGAAATTGATGATGTCATTGGCGATATCGATGATGAGATATCTGCTATTCAATCTCAAATTGAAAATGGCGGCGACCTTGACCTACCAGATACAGCTGCGGGCACAGCATCTGCAGGTGGCGGAATAAGCTTCTCAAGTGTCGCACGAACTAACGATGAAACCCTTGCCAACACAGCGTTCCAAAGTGATTCCTTTACTCCAACTGCTATTTCAAATGATAACCCAGAAACAGCAAATTCGTTTGTTGAAATATCGTCGAGTTTACAAGCGAACTTCACAGTAAACAGCCTCGAAAAAACATCTGATATATCTGGCACAACCACAGGCGTCGTTGAAAATTCACTAGTCAGCATCACACTCACTGACAACCAAGGTAATCAAGTTGTTGTAAATAATGTAATTGTCACCAATGATGGTTCTTTTTCTACAGATAATGTCGATATATCATCACTAACAGATGGTGAAATTACCGCTGTCATCAATGTCATCGATGCAAACAACCAGCCTATTGAAACCCAAGGCGCTGATGAATTAGATACTACTCCCCCTGCTCAGCCTAGTGTTCAATTAAACGATTCAAACAATGATGGTTTTATCAACCTAGCAGAAAAAAACGCTGGCGTTGATGCGTCAATATCATTAAACGATCCAACACTTGAAATCGGCGACATTGTCGAAGTTGTTGTAACGATCGGTAATACGATTATTAATAGTAACATCCCTGTTACTCAAGAAATCATCGATAATCAGTCAATTACCGTAACACTGGAAAACACTCTGTTAACGAATGATATCCAAGTCACTGTTGCCGCGACAATCGTTGATGACAAAGGTAACCGTTCTCCAACAGCACAAGACTCAAGCATCGTAGATATCAATATACCAGGCGGTGAAACAGATCAAGATGGACAAAGCATTAATGCACCGGTTGTTCAGATTAACGAGCAATTAGAGGATGACATCATTGATAATACCGAGGCACAGAATCTTGATGCCCGTATTAACATACCTGAAACTGGCGTTGAAGTCGGTGATAGCCTAATTATCACTATCAATGGTACTGAGCAACCGCCAATTGAATTAACGCAAGAAATCATTAGTGCTGGATTTACCACCATAATCATTCCACCGTCAGAAATTGTTGATGGCGAGTCAATTGATGTCGTTGCAAAAGTTACTGACGAGGCTGGTAATAGCTCGAGTGAAGGAAGCGACAGCGCCCAAGTCGATCTTTCTGATTCAAATAATGCTATCGGTCCGATTTCGGATGTCGATAATGCAGCAAATACCGTGTCTGAAAACGCAAATATTGGTGATAGCACCGGCGTTCATGCTGATGCCACAGATCTTGATGGCGATGACATCACCTACTCATTATCTGATAACGCCGATGGCCGCTTCTCGATTGATGCCACCACCGGTGAAATCTCGGTCGCTCAAGAATTAGATTTTGATAATGGCGATGGCGGCGATCATGTCGTCACCGTTGTTGCGCTTTCTACGGATGGTTCATCAAGCACTAATGACTTTACGATTAGCGTCACCAACGCCGACGGCACAACGCCTGGCGGCGGTGATACTGATAACGCTATCGGTCCGGTAACGGATATCGATGGTGCCAATAATACTGTTTCTGAAAACGCTAATATTGGTGATAGCACCGGCGTTCACGCTGATGCCACAGATCTTGATGGCGATGACATCACCTACTCATTATCTGATAACG
>CAJXRU010000023.1 GCA_913060565.1 uncultured Gammaproteobacteria bacterium
GCCTATCCAAAATATTTGTGGGGATACCTCAGACTCTGACCCCATTTATTTAATTGAAACGCGCCGTAGACCCTAAGTCTAATGATTTAAAGTGCGCTGGGGCTTTGCAACTTTATTATGAGCCATGATATAAACAGTATAACTTATTCACTGTGTTGAGCTTTGTATGGGTCTAGGAAAAATATCATCTTTTATAATCACATTAGTGATTTTTTCATGCTCTTTTTGTAGCATGGGGGCTGATATTGTCATTAGTAAAACTCAACCTAAAGTAAATATTTTAGAGCCACTCGAAACCCTTAAAACACATACACGCATTGAGCCCAACGAGCTTCTACTCTCTCAAGAATTTACGCCAGCACTATTTTCTGAATCTAACCAAGCGTCGCAAGCTATCTATTGGCATCGGTTAAACATTCACTCTGAATTAGCTGATGAAAACAATACCACTGCCATCTTATTCCAATCGCATATTATCGAACAGCTAGATGTCTACCTCTATCGAGACGACGTTTTAGACCGTTCTGCGCAGCTCGGATTAAAAAATAGACCGTCGCTTACTTCAACTTATCAAGGGGTGCTATTTGAATTTGAATTAGCACAACACGAGCGCGTCACCTTGCTGATCCGTAAAGAAAGCAAAGGCCCTAAAATCATGCCAATCACGGTGATGAGCCATCAATCGTTAACAGACTTCAAAATAAATATACTGCTATTTTACGGCGTAATCATCGGTATCTTCATTGCGCTATCTGGATACAACGCCATTATTTATACCCTACATCGCTCTGCCACCTATCGGTGGTATATGCTCTATCAAATAGCTGTATTTCTAGAGTTTTCTAGCTTATTTGGGTTTGGCTACTTTATATTCCCAGAAGCATCAGTACGTTGGTTAGCACAGCATATCAGCATGATAAATATAAACTTGATTTGGTTTGCATTACTGTTTAGCTGTCACTTCTTGGAAATGAAGACTTACACTAAGAGATTACATAAGTTTATATCCCGTACTCACTGGCTCCTACCTTTAATCAGCTTATTAGGATTCGTGTTACCCGAATACACAATGATGGCCATCTCTACGCCCCTGCTTTTAGCAGTGGCTATTACCTGTATTTATGTGGGATACAAAGCATTGATGAAGGGGTATTCTCCAGCGCTTATATATTTATTATCGTGGCTTTCTATCGTTATTGGCGGACTGGTAGGGTTATCAACTTACGCAGGGTTTCTCCCTCAAAACGTCATAACAATGCACGCTTTTTTAATCGGCTCTCTGTTAGAGCTTTATATCTTGTCGATTGCGCTAGCCAAAAGGCTGGAATTTAATGAGCTACAACAAAAGCGAAAAAGCTTTATCGACCCAATATTCAAACTACCCAATAGCAACTTTTACTATCAAGAATTTAAAGAGCAGTTAACGCAAAAGAGCGAGCGAGATGCCAGTTTAAAAATGGTGTTAATAAAACTTGAAGGCATCGATGAACAAACCACACTTCTTGGTAGCGGCGTGGTAACAAAATACATTGCTAATTGCCTAAATGAGTTTAATAACGCATTGAGTCAACGGCCGTGGAATTGCGACATTTCGCTAATCCGCAACGAGAACTACTCAGTTATTTTCATGGCCACTAAACAGATTTTAGTACTGGTTAATGGCGAGCAGAATTCAGAAATACAGGTAAACAATGTGATTAAGTGCTGGCATGGTGCAACCGCGCAAGTTACCAATCACATCAACATTCAAATCAGAGCAAGCATTCTCGATGTCAATGACATTAAAGACGACCCTGTAGAGCTCTATCGCCGAGCGAGCACCGCGGTGATTGAAGCAAAACGGCAAAGCAGCGATTGGGCACTGTTTGATATCAATCTCGATTTACAAGCCAAAGAAAGAGTCAACTTACTCAACAAACTTGAGCTAGCTATCGAACAGCAAGAATTAGAAATCTATATCCAACCTAAGGTCGACTTATTCACCCAAAAAACCATAGGCGGCGAAACCTTAATGCGCTGGCATGACAAAGAAGACGGCTTCATCAGCCCTGGCGTGTTCATTCCGATTGCAGAACACAGCGGCCTCATCTTTGAAATTACTAAAATCGCGCTACGCCAAGCCTTTGTGTGGATGAACCAGCACAAGCCAGATATCTCGTTGTCCATTAACTTATCAGTGTTCGATCTCCAGCACGATCAATTTATCCCATTCATTGAGCAGCTCTGTGAAAGCTATCCAATCAACCGCGCTAACATCATGTTAGAAATTACTGAATCACAAGATTTAGACAACTCACAAGAGCTCTTTGCTGTCATTCAAAAATTAAAAGAAATGGGCTTTAAAATATCCATTGATGACTTTGGCACAGGCTATTCATCGATGATTTACCTCAGTCAAATCGACCCCGACGAAATCAAAATCGACATGGCTTTTGTTAGCGGCATCGACCACAATCCAATTAACCAGTCCGTGGTAGAAACCCTGCTAAAACTCGCCAAAACCCTGCAAGCAGAAACCATTATCGAAGGCATAGAAAACGACGGTGAATTAGAAGTTATTCGAACACTGGGCGGAAAATACGGCCAAGGATATTATTGGTCACCCGCGATAAAAACAGATGAGTTTTTTCGGCGGTTTATCCAGCCCAAAGTGGGCCAAAATCCTAATAACAAGCAATGAAGCTATGAAGCTATGAAGCTATGAATTTTATTTGTGTTTGAAGCATCCAATTTAACTTCCTACCCTTTTATTTCTAGCGACCCCAATAAATGTAGTTTATAATCCGCGCCGTTTTATGCGACGGATTGCAAATAACTCCTCTCTAATTTATTTCATTCCGTTCGTAGCAAACTATCAATATTCAAGTGGATCCAATCTACATTAACAAGGAAGAATAATGAAACTTAGTAAATTAGCGTTTTTTAGCGCGTTATTCATATCAACTACAGCACTAGCAACGTCACTACATTCTCCAATCGAAAATATCGATGTCGTGAAAAGCAACGCTGATCATCTCTCAGTTCAAAACTTGTCTAACGAGACAGTCAAAATCAACATCTTTGGTGACGAAGTAGAATTAGGCGCAGGAACTGGCGCAGCATTTTCGTGCAAAGGATACGATGAATTAGAACTTATCATTGGAGACGGTATTCACGATTTTTTCGAAGTACCATGCCAAAGTAAAGTTACTATCAACGAAGCATTCGAAAACTCTCTTTAAAGGAATAAATAATGAACAAGGCAGTAATTTTAGTATCTCTTAGTTTACTATTAAGTGCGTGTGGTTCTAGTGGAGACGGTGGTAGTGACCGTTCTACTTATTCATCATGTAAGATAACTACTTCAAAAGCACTATTAGCAGAAGACCGACTAAAAGATACCCGAAAATGTTGGAATGCATCTGGTGGAGGCATTGAATCTAAACAGCGCGCATTGGACTGGTGTGAAGATAAAGTTCAAGAATATATTGCAGATACCTACATATTTGGTCATACCGTAACTTATTCAATCCAATCAACAGACTGTAACTAATTTTCTAATAAGTTAATGCCCAAACCGTCATGTTTGGGCAGTTAAAAATCTCTTTTAAAATGAAAATTTAATACATCAGACGTTTTTAAATATCTAATGACAACCTCATCAACACAAAAATATTCGCGAACTTTGCATCTATGGTTTAATTATCGATCACTTTGCTCAAGCTTTGTCTGAAGTAACGTAATGCGTGCATTTAACTTTCTAAAAACGATATTAGAATAAATATAATGCAAGAAGAAAGCGACAAAACCAGACATTCCTATTGCAAATACAGGCTCTAAAAAATAAGCCAGCACACCAATAAGTGCAACAAAGACAAAGCATAATAAAACAAAATGTACAGAGCTAAACAGCTTGCGGTTTTGTTCTTCTAAGTGATTAATATGAGTATTCAAATCCATTTAAGAAATTCCTTGTGATGTATAACATCTAGCTAAGAGACGTGAAATATTTTGCTAAAATTTAGCAACAAAGGAGCATAAATCAAGTGCTTTATTTCTTTATGATGAATTTCTTTATCTCTGTTTATTTTCTGTAGTTTGAAGTCCACGTAGCCGAGGCAACTTATCAATGCTTTCTCATCAAGCAGTGCTTGAGATTTGAACCTGCCCTCCCAAAATTTTCCAGTACAGTTATCTTCCTTATTTGCTTCACGTGAAATATGCTCGTTAAGACACTTCATAAACCAAGATATGTCATATAACCGCTCACGCCAAAGCCCCGCATATTCTTCAACTTTAGCGAGTTTGACTGCACTCATATCACGATTTGCAAGATAATCATCAACAATTGGATGACCACTGTAGAGTTGATACCAACGTTCAATCACCTCGTCTATTGACCAAATATCGGCGTGAACTTTGTCGACCTGTAGTACTAAGTGGTAATGATTGCTCATTATCGCGTAAGCCGCGATATTAATTGAGAAAATGGAAGAAAGTAATTTGATACGGTCAACGAGCCATTGCCGCCGGTGATCGTAATTGCGCTTGGTGTAAGGATCATTACCACACAAAAAACTACGCCTAACACAACGATTAATCACGTGATAATAAGACGTGGCCGATAAATCAATAAACTGGTGTCTTGCTCTAGTCATATTCAACTCCTACTACGCTCGATTTAAACTTATCAAAGCGTAGTCGAAGCCAATATGATTTCAACAATCAATTAGAAATGATCGCCTGTCCCTTTTTTCTTGCAGTTGCTTATTACGTTTGTCGTGTTGATAACATTTGATACGCTCTTGAATAGACGAAAATCACTGCTCGCTAAATCATCACACATATTAGCTCGTATCGGATTCAAGTCCACATACATCATACAGCTGAGCAATGCGGTTTCATCAAGCAAAGCTTGCGACTTATACCTTCCCTCCCAATAGCGCCCTGTGCAGTTATCTTCTTTATTTGCTTCTCGTGCTATCGACTCATTTAAGTTACGCATAAACCAGCTAATATCGTACAAGCACTCTCGCCAAATGTCAGCAAACTCTTCGATACGACTTAACCTGACCTCATCATCAATTTTCCCTCGGCGATATAAGTCCACTAACGAATTTCCGTGATACAACCTATACCAACGGGAAATAACTTCATCTATTGACCATTCTTGTGCTTGCTCCCGATTAACACGAATAACCAAGTGGTAATGATTACTCATAACCGCATAGGCCGCTATATCAATGGAAAACACGTCACTCAACAGCTTAATGCGGTCGACCAACCATTGGCGCCGATGATTAAAATTCTTACCAGTAAGCTTGTCTTCACCGCATAAAAAGGCACGGCGAACACAACGGGAAATAACGTGATAATAGGGCGTAGCTGATAAGTCTATCAACTGCTGACGGGCACGAGTCATGGCTATTTACCTCTCTAACAACTAGCGATAATTTAGCGTAGACCATGTTTCATTTAGCCGCCCAAATTTAATGGGTGTCCCATCTTTTGACCCCTTTGATTTGTTAAGTTTTATTTTTGAACATCGGCCAGAACATGCTCATATACGCTTGGAATAAATTTACCATTCGTAAGATTGACCATGGATTTACTAACGATGCAGCTTTTTAACTCTCCATCTTTTCCTTTCCTACAGTACGCATTTAGCTCGGGGTATTTAATTTTAACCAAGACCTCCAAATCGTGTCCATTGGTCTTAAGGTATTCTGAATCAGTTAGTAGCTCTATTCCAGATACATAACTTAAAGTTGAATCTTTTTTACTTTGCCTTCCTAAAACCTTATGAATATAGCGGTCAACAGACTCTTGAAGTAACTTATCGTCTTCAAGCCACTCACTCCAGTTTGCATCAGAACCACATATATCAGACATAGTGAAACAGTTAGCTCTATCAATGTGGAGTAACAGGAGAATACAAATCGGATCTAGAGTCACATTTTCAATTGAATAGGCGTAACCTTCTGCCAGGACTGAAACTTCTCTTGAAGGAGCATTCTTTAGATCCCAGTCAATAATCCCTCTTACTAAACTATTTTCATTATTAACTAGAGCCTCAACCTGTCCGACAACCTGAACACAGTTACCAATACCGTTAAGTGATTCTATAAATTCATTTATTTTAGGTTCGTCCGTTATCTCTAATATTTGCTTTACCTTATCGGCTATCTGCTGCTTAGGCATTTTGGGTCCAGCACTTACAAAACTTAGCGAAATCTTAGAGTCAATTAAACTAGAGTTATGCGCCAACTTTGAATATATGCATTGATATACATCTACATCATATTGGCTTTCTACAAATACTTGGCGACGGTTTTTAGGGTTCAGTGATATTTGTGTAACTCCATCAAGTAACTCTGAGATAGCAATATCTTTTTCAATAGGCTTAATATCATTATTTTCGACTAAATATACGTTTTCACTTGGAGCTAAAGCAACTGTCGTGGGTGAATGAGTACTAATAACAACCAATGAATTGAAATTGCAATTAAAAGATTCCAAAGCTTTGTACATCTTTAGCACCATCTTGGGGTGTAAAAAGGCATCTGGCTCATCTATTAGGAGAACCTTTGGTGTATGCGCTATATCAAATTCATAATATTGGCTGTTAAATAATGTAAGTGCTAACCATAGTAAAGTTTTCTCGCCTGATGATAAGTGCTCAACTTTTACAGGTGACTGCTCTTTACCTTGAAGCAACTGCGCTTGATACATATAACTTTGCGATTCTTCATCTGGAATGCAAAATTGGAATTTACCATCAAATGTATCGTTTAAAATTCTATTAATTAAAAGCCAAGGTTTATCACCAAACTGGTTTAAAAAGTCTTGTTCTGAGAAGTATTGAACATCGTCCCCTTTCTGCGTGTTCTTCCATTCATTGAACTCATTTTTATGTTGCCTCTTTATATACTGGTTAACAATAGTAGATATGCTTTGGATACCGAGAACGTTTCGAGAAGGCTCTTCGAAATGAAAAATAATATCTTCATGCGTTAGCCCAGAAGCTGGTTTTCCTGTTTTATTTGCTATCGATAGACAAAGTTTAAAAAGGGACTCGTAATCTAACCCTTCTTCTCTTCCCCTGTTGTGCTGCTGATTTTTTTGTTGTTCGTAAGGGAGGTCAAGATCATTTTTTATTCGATCAAATAATTGCAAGCTTGCTGTTATCTTGCTCTGAAATTGAGCATCATCATAATTTTGTCCAAAATTAGGGGTTAAACTCGATTGTGGAACAAGTCTAATATCTTGATTTTCAATTAATGAGTCGTTTAGGTTAATCACTGTAGATCTATTTTGCATACTCTCTAATAAACGTGTTTTCCCTGAACCATTTTTGCCAGTTAAAACGAGTATACTTTCATCTAAAGTGATAGGGTTTTGTAATTGAAAACCTTTATGTTCCTTTGCACCTTCAAGTTTAATTTGCACTCAACTCTCCTTAAATTTAACAACTTCTTCTACCGTAAACACTACGATATTTATTCCCAGCGAAATGCCGACAATAAAGCCCAACTTACGTTTATTCTATATAAAATACAACAATTTAAAATTATAGATAAACAAGGGATTGAAAAAATACGGAAACAGTAATGCAAATACCGCAACTTCCCGTGTTCTGTATTTAAACCAAACTTTTTCCACAAAAAAGCCCAAGTATCTCTACTCAGGCTTTCTTCAATATCTCACGATAATGCGCAGGATAAATTGTCTAATTCAAGGCGCTTGGTCGCGACGTTTAGTCTTTCTTAAACGAGCGGCCAAGCAACGCAGAAGTAGGCGATTTAGACCAGCATGATTACATCATGCCACCCATACCGCCCATTCCACCCATACCACCCATATCAGGCATTGCTGGTGCAGCGGCTGCATCTACTGGTGCGTCAGTAATCATCGCTTCAGTAGTAATCATTAAGCCAGCAACAGAAGCGGCGAATTGTAGTGCGCTACGTGTTACTTTAGCTGGATCTAGGATACCCATTTCTAGCATGTCGCCGTAAGTACTGTTTGCGGCGTTGTAACCGTAGCTACCAGAGCCGTTTTTAACTTCGTTACAAACAACTGATGACTCGTCACCTGAGTTGTAAGCGATTTGGCGTAGAGGCGCTTCCATAGCACGCAGTAGTAATGCGATACCGTGGTCTTGCTCTTCGTTGTCGCCTTTAAGGCCAGCAATAGTTGCAGCAGCGCGTACTAGTGCAACACCACCACCAGCAACAACGCCTTCTTCAACAGCGGCGCGGGTTGCGTGTAGTGCGTCGTCTACGCGGTCTTTCTTCTCTTTCATTGCAACTTCAGTGGCTGCGCCAACTTTAATTACTGCAACACCGCCAGCTAGTTTAGCCATGCGCTCTTGTAGTTTTTCTTTGTCGTAGTCAGAAGTAGACTCTTCAACTTGTGCTTTGATTTGACTAACGCGTGCATTGATCATCGCTTCTTCGCCAACACCGTCGATAACTGTTGTGCTGTCTTTAGTGATGATGACGCGTTTTGCGCTACCTAAGTCTTCTAATGTTGCTTTCTCTAGCTCCATACCGATTTCTTCTGAAATCACAGTACCGCCAGTTAGAATTGCTAAATCTTGTAGCATGGCTTTACGACGGTCGCCGAAACCAGGTGCTTTAACCGCAGCTACTTTCACAATACCGCGCATGTTGTTAACAACTAATGTTGCTAGCGCTTCGCCTTCAAGATCTTCAGCAACGATTAGTAGTGGCTTGCCAGTTTTAGCAAGGCCTTCTAATACAGGTACTAGTTCGCGGATGTTTGATACTTTTTTGTCAACTAACAAGATGAATGGTGTTTCTAGTTCAACACTGCCATTTTCTTGGTTGTTAACGAAATATGGTGATAGGTAACCACGGTCGAACTGCATGCCTTCAACAACGTCTAGTTCGTCTTCTAGTGATTGACCTTCTTCAACAGTGATAACACCTTCAGTGCCCACTTTAGCCATTGCTGTTGCAATGATTTCACCAACGCTAGTATCAGAGTTTGCAGAGATTGTACCTACTTGCTCGATTGCTTTGTTGTCTGAACACTCTTGAGATAGTTCTTTTAGTGCGTCAACAGCAGCAACAGTTGCTTTGTCGATACCGCGCTTAAGATCCATTGGGTTCATGCCAGCAGCGACTGATTTCATGCCTTCGCTGATGATAGCTTGTGCAAGTACGGTTGCTGTTGTTGTTCCGTCACCGGCTGCATCGTTTGCTTGTGAAGCAACTTCTTTCACAAGTTGTGCGCCCATGTTTTCGAATTTGTCTTCTAGTTCGATTTCTTTAGCAACCGATACGCCATCTTTAGTGATGGTTGGTGCACCGAAGCTTTTGTCGATGATTACGTTACGGCCTTTAGGACCTAAGGTAACTTTTACTGCGTCTGCTAATACGTTAACGCCGTTTAACATTTTTACACGTGCGTCTGTTGCAAATTTTACTTCTTTAGCTGCCATGATAATTTCCTTTCTTCTTATGCTTCAACGATTGCTAGGATGTCTGACTCAGACAGGATTAATACTTCTTCACCGTCAATTTTTTCTTTTTCCGCACCGTAGCCTTCTTTGAAGATTACTGTGTCGCCAACGCTTACTGCTAATGGACGAACATTACCATTTTCTAAAATACGACCTGTACCCACGGCAACCACTTCACCGCGCGTTGATTTTTCAGCAGCGCTGCCCATCAATACGATGCCGCCACTTGATTTTGATTCTACTTCAGTGCGTTTGATGATGACGCGATCATGTAAAGGACGAATAGTCATAGAAAATTTCCTTGAATTTAAATGTAATTGGGCGTTGTGCTACTTACGATAAAGTAGCTTTAATAAATTAGAAGTGGGGACAAAAAAACGATTACCAAGGGGCAATGCTAACTTTTCATAAATTTAACTAGTGAATCTGTTATAACTCGCTACAATTGGGACTTTGAAACTCATTTGAACGTCATTTTGAAACACGATTTACTCACATCACCAACCCGCCAAGTATTAACGTCCATGAGCATTCCAACCGGACTGGGCATTTTGAGTATTTTGTTATTTAACATTACCGATACTTTCTTTATTAGTTTGTTAGGTACCGATGCATTAACAGCCATTAGTTTTACTTTTCCACTGACCTTTATTATCTCAAGTATCATCATTGGTTTTGGCTCTGGCTTGTCGGCTGCACTGGCAAGGTTGATTGGCAAAGGCGAAACCGACAATCTCAAAAGCTTTGTCATTAGCGCTTTATTGCTAGGGCTAATCACCATCGCAGTGCTCACCACCTTGGGCTTTTGGAGCAGCGATCCACTGTTTAGGTTACTCGGTGCACAAGACAAACTGTTGCCACTCATTCACGATTATCTTAACGTCTGGCTGTTCGCCATTGTGTTTTTAGTGATCCCGATGATGGGCAATAGCGCCCTACGCGCTACAGGCAATGCTAAATACCCAAGCTACATCATGATGGGCGCTGGAATTGTTAATGTGGTACTCGATCCTATTTTGATCTTCGGCTTTGGGCCAATCGCGCCAATGGGCATTCAAGGCGCAGCAGTCGCCACGCTAATCGCATGGGCGATGTCATTAGTTGCCTCATTGGTGCTATTACATAAAAGCCAGTTGATTGGCTGGGTGAGTTTAAGTGTTGATAGCGTACTAAAAACATGGCGCACCGTGCTGCGCGTTGGCCAAGCGGCCGCCGTTTCACAGATGATTAATCCACTATTTAACGCCATTGTGATGGGCATGCTAGCCAGCATCGACAGCAAAGCTGTAGCCGCTTATGGCGTAGGCATTCGCATTGAGTCGGTGATGCTGATTGGCGTGATTGCGCTTGCGTCATCGCTAATGCCATTTTTGGCACAAAACATGGGTGCAGGCCAAGTCGAGCGCGCTAAAAGCGCCTTATTAGGTAGCGCGAAATTCTCCATCATCAGTCAATTTGCGCTTTATGTAATTATCGCCCTACTCGCTCGCCCACTAGCAGGATTGTTTAGTGACGATGAAGCAGTCATCGATTACGTCGTTATATACCTCTACCTAGTACCATTCGCTTATGGCGCATTAGGCATGGTAATTGTGGTGGCGAATGCGTTAAACGCCTACAACCGCCCCGGTGCGTCATTACTAGTCAATGTTGCTCGTCTGTTCTTACTCATGCTACCGATGGTGTGGCTGGGTAAAGAGCTTTTAGGTGCCACCGGCATCTTCGCCGCCATCGCCATTGCTAACATTTTAATGGGTGGGGCTTGTTATATTTTGGCGACAAAGATTACTGAAGGGAAAGGTAGTTAGTTTTAAATGGGAAGAGAATTAGTAACAACTCACCCAAAGCGTGCGACCTATCCCCGTCATTTATCGCCTTAAATTATAAATTTCCCAACATTAAAATCAGGGATGATTTTTATTCATACAGTCCCTGTATTCACCTCTTCGAGGCCAGCTTCGCAGTTAAAATTTGTTCCAGACAAATTTTTAAATATTTGCCGCAGGCGACTGCATGGATGCAGGAGGTAGAGCAACGCAGGAGCAGTTGCCGAGATGCGGATCAAATACGATGTTGAATAGGAAATTTATCATTTAAGATCTGGCGATAAATTTGCGTGTCGCCTTTCTTTTGGTTACTTTTCTTTGGCGAAGCAAAGAAAAGTAACTGGTGTGCTATCCGTGAACTAAAGTGAGTGGGATAACCAATTAGCACATCATAAAATACTGCGAAAGTTAAACAGTAGATTCAGCTACCTCAACTTTACTACGAAGATACTTACTAACATCCACTGCATCCACCTGTGCCTCCGGCATACACTGCTTCGCATATTCTTTATAAATCCCACTGGTAAGCAACAACTCAAACAAGTCGATATCTACATGCTCGTCCAACGCCATTTTATGCAGAATATCAATAGCGACACTCACTGGTTTTGCTTTCTTGTACGGTCTGTCTGCCGCCGTTAATGCTTCAAAGATATCGGCGATAACTAACACGCGCTCTGGCATTGATAAATCATCGGCGCTGAGTTTTCGTGGGTAACCTGTTCCTTTGAGGGTTTCATGGTGAGTTGAAGCATAACGCGAAACACGGGATAGCTCCGGCGGCAATGGCAAGGCTTCCAACATTTTAATCGTGCTAATGACATGTTCGTTGATGATATATCGGTCTTCCGCTGTTAAGGTGCCGCGGCCAATTGACAGGTTATACACCTCGCCTTGGTTGCTGACGTATTGCGGCACTTCCATCTTAATTTCAAATTCAGGTGGGAATTCAACTGGTTTAACCCGGTATTCGATATGCTCACTTTTGTCTGCTAGCAACGATTCCGTTACTGGTAAAGGTTTGTCGCTCATGTCTAATTTACTTTCTTCGACGGGGGATAGACCAAGACGATTATCAAAATAGCGCTGCCATGTTATTTCTTTGAGGCTGTTAAGACGCTTAATATGCGCTTCATCCATAAACTCGCCGCCCACATTAGCTTGCGCAACAAAAGCAAAGTCTTCACGCAGTTGTTTTCGATTATTGTTGAGTGCTTGTTTCAATTGCGCTTGGCGCTCTGGTGTTTTAGCGACTTGTTTAAGGTATTCAATTTCGGTATCCCGCCACAACACTTCGAAACGCATGCGAATTTCGTGGATACGGTTGTAAATCACTTCTAATTTGGTGCCTTTGTCGACAATATGCACCGGTGTGGTTATTTTTCCGCAATCGTGAAGCCAAGCGGCAATAGTAAACTCGCGGATCTCATCGTCATTTTTGAACTCGAAATCAGCAAACACGCCGTCTTTTGATTCGCTAGCAGCTTGAGCCAGTTGTAGGCCAAGCTCCGGCACGCGCTCACAGTGACCGCCCGTATAATGAGACTTGTCATCGATAGCCTGCGAGATAATCTTGATAAAGGAGTCGAGTAAGTTTTGCTGCTCCTTTTCATGTTGCTCGATAGAACTTGCCATATCGATCATCGACAACGACAGTTGCTCTAACTCTATAATGCTGCTTGGCGTATGCTCAACCTTACCAAATTGTCGCTGTTTTATTTTTTCGTTTTGACGTGAAAGCTGGCGAATAGGCGCCACAATAGGTGACACAAAAGCGCCAGTAAGCAATAACATCAACAATAAACAAAGTGCGGTGATAATGATTGACCATTTTATTTCAAGCAGGCTTTCACCTAACACTTCATTCACAGGCATAATCACCGAGAAGGTATCATTGCTACCGGTCATTGGCTTAATGTAGATAAAGTAAGACTTACCGTCGATATCAATCATGTTCATTCTATGATGATATTCAGACTCCCGCGCTAAGGTAATTAGTTGATAGTAAGGTACAACACCATTGGAACTCGTCCCGGCTTTTTGCTGTTCACTCACACCCCATTTCTTATCCAGATTCAGCTTAAGTTGCGGCGTAATTTGATCAAGACCTAAGTTAATAATCTCAACCAACTGCGGATCTTTTGCCACAACATGAAGCGTGCTCGGCACAGTCACTTCTCCAAAATCTAGCGCAGGGTGAAACGTAATGCCTTCAATGAAAAACTGCTGCGCCGTGTGTTGCAAAATCAATTGACTATCAATACCCGCAAATGCGCTGCCTTGTCGCACTTCTTCAATAACATCTTTTAGCAGAGGTACTTCTTTGAGCGTAATTTGTGGGTAGTTATTACGTAGAATATTGCTAAATGACCAACCATGAGTGATGGCTACAGTTTTTCCAAATAGCTGATTAATTGATGATATTTCAGCGACGTTCGGCGCAGTTATGACAGAAAATGGCATATCCATAATGGTATTTGATAAATGTCCAAACGCTTTGTTTTCTTCATTATCATAAACTGCAGGCAATGCATCTAGTTTACCACTGCCGTACATGCTCATTAATTCTGGCCATGTGTGGCCATTAACAAACTCAAAGTCTATTCCTGTGGTGGCCGCCACAATATTAAGCACATCGATTGCATACCCTTGCGGCTTGCCCGCAATGGAGAAGTCGATTGGAGACCAATCCGTTGAGTTTGAAACCTTCACTGGACCATGCGCGGTTAAATAGGCTCGTTGAGCATCGTTTAACTCAACAGACGCCACTTGAGACAATGACGCTTGAAGCTCGCTCTTTTGATTACTAGCAATGATTTCACCCGTTTCTTGATAAAGGAAAATCTCCCCTTCATCGCTAAGTTTTTGTTTCTTTAGGTAGGTAGATAACGAAGAAAGTGCAATATCGATGGCGACAACATTATTAGAGTTAGGAATAATCGTGGAATATGTTTGACCCGGTGACTGTAAACTTTTAAATAAATAGGGCGATGTTTTATGCACATCACCGTTAAGAGCATTTGAATACCATGGCCTTGTTCGCACATCATACTCACTCATTTCAACATGGCTAACCCGTAGCTGAAATGTTGCATCATAATAGGCCGTTGTTCGAAGGCGTTGTCCTTGTTGTTCGTTAACATTCACAACCAACCAGCGATCACTAGGCGCCGCATTAAGGTTGCGGCGTACATCATTACTTAATGCTAGATTGATGACTTGATAAAGATCGCCATTCTCAAAGCCAATAATGGCAGAATAAAAACTTGATGAACTTTGTAATACTTGGGCAAAAATTTGCTGCGTAACATCACCAAGTTCATTGTTTTGAACAAGACTTGGGATCTGCGCCAACGAGCGAGTAGATTGAGTTGCTTGAGTGTCTATACGTTGCAGATAGTCTGCTGTTTGAGAAGCCGTTGTGTCGTAATAATTAAAAGCCGACTCCGTGGCCATCTTTTTACTAAAGTAATATTGCAGCCCCAATGCGATACCCACAATCAACACATTGGTTAAGATAAACACACTTAACACGGCCAATCTAATGGTAAATTTATACTGCAAATTTTTGATCGTTAGAGACATCAGACATCCTTTCTTCAGCTAGTATCGAGGCTTCAGCCCTCTCTAACCAAACTTAACTACTTGAGATTCCATATTGGTACTTATGTAGTATCTTCTGAATGTTGTCTATAAATCAAGCAGTTTAATATTTTTAATTGATTGATATCAGAAGATCATTCATCGCGTTCAGGAGAGGTTAATCATTAAAACTTCACATTAGCTAGCTTAAAATTACAGCATATTATAAGGATGTAACAAATGGCTAAACCCCTTTTGCTTTTAAGCACACTATTATGTGTTGGACTAACAGGATGTATCGTCAAACCCAACTTCGAATCAAGTTATCACAGTGAATGTAATATCACCCAGAAACGCATCACGTTAAGTGTTGAAGAAGTAGCCGAGTTTGATGCTCGCGCTTGCAATGGAAAACACGACTGTAAAGCAGCAATTGTCACGCAATTTGTCACGGCAGGCCTATCACTGCCAGTAAGCGCCATCATTTCAGGCTCAATAGCGTTAGTAGGCAACTCTCTATATTGGCTCCAAGAGGAAAAATGTGAGGCATAAAAAAGGCGCTCAATCGAGCGCCTTAAAAATTGGCTTAAAGAGAGAAGAAAAACCTATTTTTGTTTCATGTTCCAAAGCACACTCTGGTCACTGCCCATCATAGTGGTTGGCATCTTGCCATCCCATTGTTGAGCGCGCATATAATCAACCAATACTTTGTTTGCTTTAATCGCTTCTGCTTTTTTCTGAATAGCTTCAGCTTCAGCCAAACCTTTAAGACGTATCGCTTCAGCCTCTGATTTAGCGTTAGTTAAAATGGCGTAAGCTGAACCATCTGCACGGGCTTTGTCGGCGTCACGCGCCGCTTCAGCGGTATTTACATCACGTTGTGCTTCAAGCTTTTGACGCTCTAAACGATGCTTTTCTGCTTGTGCTAAGTTCTTTTCAGTTTGCTTTGTTTCAATGCTTTGCAAGTATTTTGGTGGCAATACTAAGTTTTCGATTTGTACACTATCAAGCTTTACAGGAAATTCTTCCATGGTTGCTAGCAGCGTTTCTTCGATTTTTTGAATGACTTGCCCACGGTTTTGAACAATTTGTTCCGCTTTATATCGCGCTAACGCATCTTTGGCAGCACTGCGTAAACGTGGATCAAGAATGCGATTCTCGAACTGCTCTAAACCGCCATAGTTTTTATAAAGCTGAAAAGCTTCAGGGCGAATGACTGTCCAGTTTACTGATACTTCAGCACCAACAGGCATTTGCTCGAAGGTAGATGCTTTCAATTTTTCAGCATTCTTACGCGTACGAATTTCCAACTCTTCAACGGTATCAGCAAATGGTAATTTAAAGTGCAAACCAGGGTTTACCTGCTCTGTCGCTTCACCAAATCGTTTGACGATGCCAACATGACCTTCATCAATGGTATAAAACACCATCCAAATGGCTAAAATTGCTGGCACCACAATCGCAAGCTTTGATGCGTGTTTAAGTGGGTTCGGTGTTTTTACTTTCAAATTAGGCATTATCCATCCTTGATGTATTTAAATTACTGCTTTTCAAATTGGGCGACGAGTATATCAAGATTCTCGGCTAAGTTATTAATATTAGTCGCATCGGTAGCAATTTGCTCAATACTCTGATTTTGCTGATGTGTACCTTGCTGCATAGTTTGCATGCTGCTAGAAATTTGCGCCACACTTGCTGATTGAGCTTCGGTTGCACCAGCAACGCTTTTATTCGTTTCGTAAACACTTTCAACATGATTTTTATTGGTAAGTAACACTTCCTGTGCATTACTAAACGAATCACTCGCCGTTGAAGATTGACCAATAATAGCCTCAATTTCAGTAACAGCTAATTTAGAATTACGTTGTAAATCGTCCATGATGTTTTGAATTTCATCAGTCGACTCTGTTGTTTTAGATGCAAGGTTTCTAACTTCATCAGCAACGACTGAGAACCCACGTCCATGCTCGCCAGCTCGAGCTGCTTCAATAGCCGCATTTAATGCGAGAAGATTGGTTTGGTCTGAAATACTCTTTATCACGCCTAATGCATTAGCAATGGTTTCTGTACGACCCGTTAAGTTAGTAATTACGGTTGCCACGTCACCAATTTTTGAAGAGAGATCAGAAAGTTCATCATGTGTTTTGGAGACCAAGACACTCATTGCTTCATCATTTTCAGCAATCACTTTTGATGTTTCTAGTGCTTGTGATGCACTACCAGCAACGTCCACTAACATATTGTCAATTTGAGTAATGGCTTGAGAAACTTCTTCTACTTGCAACCCGTTATCGGCGGCATTAAGTGATGTTTCTTGTGCTTGATGCTGCAGCGATACCACATAATCTTTAAGTTGATGACTATTTCGAGCAATCTCAACGAAGGCTGTTTGCAGGTTATTTGCGAAGGCATTGTAACCACGCGCGACAGCAACTAGTTCTTTCTGTCCTTGTTCTGGCATGCGATATGAAATATCAGCATCACCCTGCCCAAGATCAGAAAACAATTTAGCCATACTTAAAATAGGCTTACTCAGGCTGTTGGCAATAAAGTAGGCAAAAACCGTTGCCAATAACATGGCCACCAACACCCACATAAAGATACTAAACGTTGCTTTGTTTAACGAAGCAAACATTTCTTGTGCAGGCACCTGCGCAACAACATACCATTTCATACTTGGAATAAAGCTGCTAACAACAATGAAATCTTCACCATCGATAGTCGTGTGAGTTAGATTGAAATCAGTTTGGTTTAACAGTTCATTGGCTGTCGTACCATTATATAGAGAAGCTAATGTTGCTTTGCCTAAAAGGCTACGGTCGCGATGTAATTGAACACCGCCTTTTTCATCAACCAGATATACAAAACCCGTCTTCTCTAATTTAAAACCATTAAGCAGATTAACAACATCAGCAAACGAGCGAGAAACGCCACTTAATCCGGTGCCGCTAGGCTGTTGGTGATTAACAAATAAATCGACACGATCACTGTCTGGATAGGCATAAATACTGACCATGCTTTCTTGGCCACTTTCGACATAGCGATAGAACCAGCCGTCGACATTATCGTCTTGTAACTGACGTAGAAAGCCGTCTTGATTCCAATAATCTGCTGTTTGACGGTTAGCAAACGACACATTACTCAGTTGATATTCGCGCTGAATACGCCCCAGTTTATTAAGAAGCTTTTCTTCACCAGCAGTAGATTTATCGCCAGTGTTCCAATCTAATAGAAACTCATCGTTAGCGACCTGCTTGGAAACCGTCAACATTATTGATATTTGACGATCAATAGTGAGGTTTATTTGTTTAATGATGTTCGGCAATTCATTATTAAGAACACGTTGCTCAATAATCGATTTTGCTGTGCTTTGGCTGAATATGCCAATAAAAATTGAGGTAACAGTTACTACTAGCACCAAGAGGAATACAATTTTTTGTTTTATAGATAAATTATTCATGTCACCAACTGCTTCAATACATTATGGGTGAATTTAAACACCATTATAATAATAAAGTATTATACAAATATAATAACTAGTTATAAAAAACTAATCAGTCGATGCTAACACAAAAATTATTAGTCCTTAGGATCTTGTGGATTATTTTTATTGTTTAATTGAAAATCGTGATCTTTGTTCACAAATTCACCGTCGATGATATCTTCAGACTGCGATTGATGAGATGAAAATCCTTGATTAAATGGCTGCTGTGACGCCATGTTTTTAATGATGATTCGCGCTAATAATTTGTTAGCAAAGAATTGACGGCTAAATGGCAGCAATAAAATAAGACCTAAGAAATCGGTTACAAATCCTGGAGTTACTAGCATAACACCTGCAATCGCTAGCATCACACCTTCAATAACTTCTTGTCCAGGTTGCTCGCCTTGTTGCATTTTTTTCTGAGCATTCATCAATGTTTGCAGCCCTTGGCTACGCACTAAAGACGCCCCAACGGCGGCTGTTAATATAACCAAGGCAACAGTGGTAAATGCGCCCAATTGCTCACCAACTTCAATAAGTACAGTGATTTCAATAACTGGTACCACGATAAAAATAAAAAATAGAATGAATAACACGTTACACCTCAATTAATTGCTTAATGGTTTGCTACATTTTTTTGTCGCATAGTTTGGATATGGGGTCATTTTATGTCAATTCAATGGAATTATTACTGCAAATCCAAGGTCAATAATTCACGAGCATCAAAGCTCAGGATAAGTTACTATTACGTCGTTATTTTTTACCTACTTTAGGTATAGAGGAAACATCAATTTCATGATTAAGCGTTTACTACTTGCTAGCACATTGCTATTGCTAACCTTTACAGTTCAAGTTGGCCAAGCAGCAACCGGATTTAGCGATTTATTTTCACAAGGCCCGAAGTTTCTTCCGCAAGAACAAGCCTTCATTTTCAGCTTCTCTCAGCAGCAAGATCGAGTAATCATTCGCTGGCGGATCACTGATGGTTATTATCTCTATAAAGAAAAATTCGAATTAACGAGCCCTACTAGTGCCATTAGCGATATTCAATTGCCGAAAGGTGAAGCGCATTACGATGAATATTTTGGCGAGCAAGAAGTTTATCGCGACGACGTTGAGTTTTCCTTTTCTGTTGCAGATAAGTCTAAAGATCATGAAATAACACTGGCGTATCAAGGCTGTGCCGATGCTGGGCTGTGTTATCCACCAAGTAAAATATCACTATTTTTTGATCCAAGTTTTATCTCAACCCAAATACTCGAAGCACCTGCGTCAAACGAACTGTTAGCGCCAGTTAGCGAGCAAGACATGTTTGCCAGCTGGATTAGCGACAAAACTCTGTTTTGGTCTCTATTAGCATTTTTCGGTTTAGGTATTGGCTTAGCGTTTACACCTTGTGTGTTCCCAATGTACCCAATTTTGTCTGGCATCATTGTTGGTGCTGGCAAACAAATATCGACCAAACAAGCGTTCATGCTGTCATTTGTTTATGTGCAAGGCATGGCACTTACCTATTCTATTTTAGGGTTGGTCGTCGCGTCACTTGGTCTACAATTTCAAGCGCTATTTCAGCACCCAGTCGTATTAGGCTCACTGGCTGTTTTATTTACTTTCCTAGCCGCTTCAATGTTTGGTTTTGTTAATTTACAACTCCCAAGTAGCTGGACAGAAAAGCTTAACGATGTGTCAAACAAACAACAAGGCGGTAAATTATTTAGTGTCTTTATGATGGGGGTAATCTCCGGTCTGGTTGCTTCACCGTGCACGACAGCACCGCTATCTGGCGTATTAATTTACGTCGCGCAATCCGGCGATTTGCTATTAGGCGGCGTCACGCTTTACGCACTATCGTTAGGCATGGGTATACCACTTTTAATCATGGGCGCGTCTGGCGGTAAACTCTTACCAAAAGCTGGTGCATGGATGGACGTTGTCAAAGGCGCATTCGGTTTCATGTTGTTGTCGGTTGTTGTGGTATTACTGGGACGCTTTATTGACGAGCTATGGGTAAATATGGCGTGGAGCGTATTAGGTATTAGCTTTGCAACTTACCTACTGCATCACAATCAGTTCACTAACGCCAGCGTCGGCAAAAGCATTCGCTTAGTCGTTTCATTGTTGGTTTTATTTGGCAGTTTATTATGGGGCGTCAAGCCTTGGCTGATACCAGCAGCAAGCTTTGTCACCGCCACTAACACACAAGCTCACCACACTGACTTTATTCAAGTCAAAGGCTACGAAGAGTTACAAGCACAATTGGCTATTGCTAAAGCAGCAGGCAAACCTGTAATGCTAGATTTTTACGCCGACTGGTGTATTGCGTGCAAAGATTTTGAGAGCAAAACCTTCTCTGATCCTGTCATCAAGGCAACGTTAGACAACATGGTGTTGATTCAAACGGACGTTACCGCCAATGACGCGCTAGATATAGATATTCAAGATAAGATGACCATATTGGGGTTACCAACCATTATTTTGTTTGATAAAGATGGTAATCCACTGAACAGCAATCGAGTAGTAGGTTTTCAGGGGCCAGAACAATTTAAGAAAACGTTAGATTTAGTGAACAATTAGTTAAGGTTCTCAGTATTGTATGATGTGTTTTTAAAGATAGCGCTAACTTTACGTCAGGCGATAACACATCAGTTACTTTTCTTTGCTTCGCCAAAGAAAAGTAACCAAAAGAAAGGCGACCCGTCATTTATCGCTCGTCTTAAATAATAAATTGTCTATTCAATACCGTATTTAATCCGCATCCCTGCGGAAAATACTAAAAAATCATCCATGATTTTTTTATTGGCCAATTTCTAATTTAAGGCGATAACAAACGGGACTTTCCACGCATTAAATAACTTCTTTCACCTCAAATAAACCTCAATACGTTACATGCACAATCAAATACATTTTATATAGAGAACTAAATGAACAACTTCGATGTAATAATAATTGGCGCAGGCGCCGCAGGTCTTCACTGTGCAGCCACTGCTGGCTATCGCGGCAAAAACGTATTATTACTCGATAACGCCAAAAAAGCGGGACGTAAAATCCTCATTAGTGGCGGTGGACGATGCAACTTCACCAACTACAACATTGAACCAAATGCCTTTATTTGTAGTAACAAACACTTCGTCAAATCAGCATTGAGTCGCTACACCCAGTGGGATTTCATTGCCATGGTCGACAAATACCAAATCCCTTACCACGAAAAAACACTCGGCCAACTGTTCTGTGACGACAGCGCCAAAGACATTGTTAACATGCTAGAAAGCGAATGTAACAACGCCAACGTCACTACTCAGCTGCGCACCGAAATCGCTGCCATCACCAAAACCGACGACGGCTTTGATATCACCACCAACGAAGGCAAGTTCCACACAACCTCGTTAGTTATCGCCACAGGCGGTCTCTCAATGCCAAAACTAGGCGCCACGCCATTCGGTTACAAAGTTGCTCAACAATTTGGTTTAACAGTCACAGAAACAACCGCAGGGCTTGTGCCTTTTACTTGGCAAAACAACGACAAAGAAGATTACGAGTGCTTATCAGGCATCAGCCTACCAGCGTCAGTGACCTGTGAAAACGGCGTTAACTTTAGCGAAGACATGCTATTCACCCATCGCGGCTTATCAGGCCCAGTGATGCTACAAGTGTCGTCATATTGGAAAACCGGCGAAGCTATCACCATTGATTTATTACCAAGTAATGACTTACAACACGAGCTAGAACGCGCCCGTGAAAAAAGTCCGAAACAAGCATTAAAAACCTGCTTAAATCAGCACTTTCCAAAACGCTTTATCGAACGCTTAATTGAGCTAAATAAAATTGATGACAAACCGTTAAATCAATTTAATGACAAAGAGTTAGTGGCAATAGCGACTTATTTCCATCAATGGAAAATCAAGCCCAACGGCACCGAAGGCTACCGCACCGCCGAAGTCACCCTAGGCGGCGTCGACACCAACGAACTCAGCTCAAAAACCATGGAAGCCAAAAACGTCAAAGGCCTCTACTTCATCGGTGAAGTCGTCGATGTTAGCGGTTGGTTAGGCGGCTATAACTTCCAGTGGGCGTGGGCAAGCGGTTGGGCATGTGGGGACAGTGTTTAAACTCGTTAGAGTCTAAATGCTTCTTGCATTCCGATCTGCTCTTGGCGACTAATACCTATATTCGACGCAACAGACTGCCAATTGCGTACAGAAGCCATAACGTCATCATAAATACTAATTGCGTTAGCGTTCTTCAAATTAAAATAATCTGCAACACTAAATGCTAGATCATAATCTAGCGCGTTTGAAACATCGTCGATATTTAAATGTAATCCCATCTTATCAATAGAAGGATTTAAATCATACGCAGGAGAAAGTGCCCAACCTTTCTTGCTCAACAAAAAACCGTGATTACGCAAATGGTCATCTGTGTTTGATACTGCAATGTTAAACACAATACGGCGCCACAATTGCTCCAAATCTCTTTGGGTATTCGAGCCATTAATTGTTAAAAATTCAGCAATTTCCAAATAACTAGCCTCTTCAGTTTCGCCTCGGCCATCATAATAGTTGAGTTGCGTCATCGCTGATGAAAAGTGTATACGCTGACCTTTATGGCGATCGAATCGTTTAGTAATAAAAGTGTGGTGATTCGAGTTAAACTTTTGAATATCACAGGGATACATATCAATGCCAGCATCACACGCCAGTTTATGACAAAGCAATTCCCAAGCGCCAACATCAGTCGTGTCATTTCGATTGGGAAATTTAGCAATCCACAAATCATTCTTATTATCATGAACACAGGCCTTAGGCCTTGCTCCGCCCAGCGAGGAACCAGGCGCAATCAGCATGTTGAGCCAGCGATAATATTCTTCACTATCTATATTTTCATCACTCTCTATCATCATAGAAGCATATTCGAGCTGTTTAAGTGATGTCATAGGCGGCGCTGCATACTGAGCATTATCATCCAAGAAATTACCAGCAGGATCTGTCTTAAATCGTAAACCACCCATTCGGTAAGAATCGTGAACACCCAGCAAATAATCCATTGCTGTCATTCTTGCCGTTTCTCTGTGCCCATTCTTAAAATCGAGTGCAGCACGTCGCTTCATTAATAGCTCTCCCCAGCGATCGGGGCATGAATCGAGAAACACGCGAAAGTTTTTATCACTTCTATCGTTATAATGCTCACCAGAAGTCAGCATCAATGAAGGATCGAGTTGCATTCGAAAGGGAGAATCTAAAAAAGACTTCTCGTATTCAAAGCTGAAGATTCCGCCGCGAGAGGTTTCTTGAAATAAAAGCTGACCAGCCAAAACAGGATTTTCAATTGGCAACCAAGATGCATAAACTTCCGCAGTCACTCTACTCATCGTTTCTTCTCCAGCAACTTCATATCCTGAAGTTTACTACCCAGTTCATCATGCCCAGCCATATCAGCAAAGTTGGCTTCCATACTAAATACCGCCATCACTTTTAAATAAGCGCCAATAGCAACACCCGAATCGCCATTAAATACCTTAGTGACAGTTTTGGGATCTAACCCAGTGCGCTCAGCAACCAGTGATTTAGTAAAACCTCTGCGCTTCATTGCTAAAAACAAATCTTCACCAAAAGTAATAAGAATTTTTTTTTGTCTTGGAAACAGTTTTTTATGCCCAGCTACCACACAACCCCCTAGGGATAATTATCCCTTTATAACTCAAATATACGGATAATTATCCACCAAATTTGGAGTAATTCAAGTTAAAACTTGTAATAAAACCATTTAACATTACGGATAATTATCCACATTACTTGGTGATTTTAGGGATAATTATCCTAAATTAAACGTAAATTTAGTCAATGCTGCAAGCGAGTGTTATATTATCTTTTGGCAGCGTCATGAGCACAAGCGGCTGGCTCGGCGGCTACAACTTCCAATGGGCATGGAGTTCTGGTTGGGCGTGTGGGGAAGCTGTTTAATAGATAGAGATATTCATTAAACACCTTCATACACGCATTGTTATCTGTAAGGGATAAATCAAATAGATTTATCCCAATCGATTAATTGAGCAGCGTGTGTAATCTAGAAGCATAATAGAGCGGTAATACCAACGCGTTTTTATTATCTAATGAATCCGTCGACCCAATAAGTTTGACAGTTTGCACGGGTTTGTAACGATCAACATAAACGCCCAATGATTTAGCTCTAGTTCGTTTACCGCTTTTTACTTCAACAGGAACAATCTGTCCATCGTCTTTCTTTAGCAAAAACTCAATTTCACTACGCGCATATTCCCAAGAGTAGGTTGAACTACCATTAGCCGCAATCAGCTCATTTTGTACAAAATTCTCTGCAATATAGCCTTTGTAATTAAAACCTTGATCGCGAAGTTCTTTGTAAGATAACTCAACCATATGATTAAGTAGCCCCACATCAAACAAGAACAATTTAAAGCGGTTATCTTTAGTTAATGCTGATAATGGTGAGCGAGGTGTTGTATCTATTGGATGGCATTTAGAAAGCAACTTACACTTATCTAACCAATTGATAGGTCTTGATAAATCTTGGTACCTCGTTTTCTTTTCTATCACGCCTTTGAATTTAAAACGCTTAACTGAATCATCAATGTTCTGAGACAACTGAGTGGGAATATTATTAAAAATAGATTGAATATGCTGCGCAGACGTTTTACCTGAATACTTACCGAAATCACGTTCATAACCGGCAATAAGATCGGCATGAATTTGGCTAACCAGTTCTACTCTTTCTATTATCCCTTTATCACCTTTTGACTCAAACCAACTGTTTACCGCTTCGGGCATACCGCCAACAAAGTAATAGTCCAATAATAAGTCAAATAGCTTGTCGTGAGCAATTTTCCCCATATTCATTTGATTGAATGCTTTTTCAAGTGGCGCTTGTTGTGATGCCCACAAAAACTCTTCAAATGTTAAGGGGTATAACGTTAAAAGTTCTACTTTCCCCACAGGAAAAGATCCCAACAAACCTATATTAGAACCAGACGCGCAGATGTACATATCGGGATGTTGTTCAGCAAAAAACTTCAATGAATCTATCGCAGCTTGGCATTCACCAATTTCATCAAAAATAAATAACGCATTGTTTTGATCAATACTAATATTCAACGTTAATTCGATATTAACTAATATATCCGAAGGGTTTAATGAATCTGAAAATATATGAGATAAAGAAGGCTGCTCTAAAAAATCTAAACGAATGACTTGCGCAAAATGGGCACCAAACAAATGTTCAAGCAGAAACGACTTTCCTGTTTGACGTACACCATCTAACAAGACAGGCTTGCGCTTAGCTTGTTCTTTCCAAGAAATTAACTTTTCTAACAACAATCGTTTCATTGTGCCAACCCTCGCCCCATATTTTGTAGAACAAGGCATAAAAGTGCGAATCGTCCTCTAACTCACTGCGAAATTGTAGATATCGGTGGTTGATTAGGCGGCTGGTTAGGGGGCTACAACTTCCAGTGGGCATAGGCGAGCGGTTGGGCATGTGGGGATGCGGTTTAACCACCCATATCGAATTTAGTTTTCGCGTCACCATTCAAGACAGTGTGTGACATTCGCGTTATTTCAGACTGAACATAAGGCCAATACTCTGCGTTATCCAGCGTGTTGGCTTTAATATGACGTGGCACAAAGCGGCTCATTTCCTGAGTAAAATCAACTCTCACTTCATCACTAGTATTTAACTTATCTAACTGAAGGTTTAACGCGCCAATAAAATCATCTCGGTCTTTATTTCTGGCAGCCAACTTTTGCTCAATTAATTCATTAGAAACCTTAACGCCTCGTTGGTTTATCCAAACAATATCCCACACATCACGTGGTTTGATACGTCTTGCGCGATAAGCCAAAGCAATAAACTTATCGGCTAGCGTTTCCTCTAATGTTTGCACAGGAATTAACAAACCCTCAGTTGGTAAAATCACATTGTAGTGATTCAACAATGGACGTTTTTCGATGTCGAATGACGGAATTGCACAAACATCTATATGCATTTTTTGACGGGGTAAATCAGTACGATTAGGCTCTTTTTCAATACTAATCTTCCAAGAAGACGTATTGCCTTGCTTTACAGCACTTGGCTTATTCACCCAAACTTCAGTCTCATATTTCTTTTGTAAAAACGCTTGAATATCAACTTCCAATCCATCAAAGTCAGCAGGCTTAAAATGATGTCCACCATTAAAGTCCAAATCTTCAGACAAACGCGAACTGTTATGACACAAGCGCAAAGAAGTACCGCCAATAAAAGTAAGCGACTGCATCGCGCCTTGTTTCATCATTACATGCATAATGTCGTGATGCAGAATTTCCTTTTCAATAACAGGCGTCACATCGGCATATTCAGGATTATTTTCTAATACCCGTGCAATATATTTCTCTAACATCTTAACCCTCCAACATATGAAGATTGCGATTACAGGCTTTCAAATCAGCAACGGCTAATTCAGTAGACGCTCTGAACATTTTGACCTTTTCGTCGAGATAAAGATCAGGCACAACCGTGCTAAGTGGCTTTTTAGTGTGCGTAAACTCAATCACACCATAAGGCGTTTCAAAAGTGCCACTGCGCCCTTTCGTCATCACCGTTAACCTATCCATCAATACTTGAGAAATATCACCGGTGTGGCTCAATTGACTCTCTAAACTAATGTAATTTAAAACACCATCTCGCAACTTATTAACAATTTTATAGATAGCTGTTGATGGCTCTGCTGGCGTCAAAGTACTTTCAAAAACACCTCTTGCTACGCGGCGAATCACTCCTTCATTCACACAATCGCTCAGCATTTTTTTAAAAGCAGGTGTATATTGCTCACCTATTATGTAAGCCAATTCACGCGCAGTATGAATGCCGCCAGCGTTCTTTGAAGCACTAGCGAGAGCAGAAAGTAATTTTTGTGTTTTTGCCATAACAGTCTACAAATTGTTACCTATAACGTAACTAAACGTATACTAAAAAACAATTTAGTTCAACCACGAAGGTCTACAATTAGATACCTAATACGTATCTAATTGTAGACCCATAAATAAAAACACCGACGAACTCAGCTCAAAAACCATGGAAGCAAAAAACGTCAAAGGCCTCTATTTCATCGGCGAAGTCGTCGATGTCAGCGGTTAGTTAGGGGGCTACAATTTCCAATCGGCTTGGGCATGTGAGGCTGCGGTTAAATTAGATAAGAATACATTCGAACTGAGATAAAATGTAATAACCATCTAATTCACTACAGGCTACTAATGTAATCTAAACCTACACGAGATTGATTAGCTCCAAATTTCTGTAAGAAATTTAGTGCATATTCATATCTAAGTTCAACGATAGCTTTCATTGTTTTAGGTTCAGTTAAGCTTAAAATCATTTTGGTCTCAGCGCCTTCGCTAACCAATTCATTGACTCTTAGGTGCTGAATCTTAAGCGTTTTATCTTTTGACAGTTTACCATGTTCTAAAGCTTGAAAAGTTTCCCACACAGGATTTGATATCGAATCTTTAGTAAATCGCAAAACCTTAATTGTATTTTTGTACTTAATAAAAATGTGCTCATTTTGATTTATTGCTTTTTTAAACTTTTTAAGCTGCTTAGGTGTAGCGCACTCTTCTTCAGGAAATAACTGCACAGCTTGGAATGCCGAATGTTCATTTCCTAATCTACCTAACCACCTCTTTTTAGCTTGAGACGGAACTAAGTCACATGCGGGAGTCAAACACAGCCATAGTTCACTTTCCCCTGCATTATCAAGTTCTAACACAGTACCAGTCGTAATATGAGAGGTGTTAATAGGAAATGAACAATTATATGCGTTTAAATGCTTAATTAATTGAAGATCATCCATATCACAATCGGGAAAAAATTGAGCTGCAGCAACTCTCGCCTCTCCATCCTGAGATTTTATCGCGGAGTACATTTTTTTTGAAAAGGTAATTAATGGCTCTTTAGAGGCTCCTGAAAGTTGCTCCCAATGCCTATTAATAGCTCCAAAGTGCTTATATTCATCTTGTTCATCCGAGTTAAGCATGTCAATTAACCAACCAGACTGAGCATAATGATCATTAACTATATCATTCGCTTGTTCTACACCATTTTCATCCAGTTCATACCTCATCTTTGCCATTAATAACATTATTGGGGGAGGATTATGCTCGATTAGTGCTTTGTGCAATTGGGAATATATAAGCTCAACAGGTTCATCATCTGCCTTTTTAAGTACGGTTATAAATGCTCTTCCTGTACTAATAAAGTTTATATCTTCTGTGAAGGCCCATTTCAGTGCTGGATTACCTTCTTGTAGTGATGGTATACGCTTAAGCATTTTTACAATCACCCATGAGACAACTTCAGTGGCAGGAGTTCCTGCACCACCAGAGATATCATCTATTTGGTCTTCATATCGATTTAACAGATGATGAGACTCTTTATATTTAAGGATATCTTTATTATTCTGAGTTAGTTTAATTAACTCAAAAGTATCTAAAGTTAAATTTAAAATAGGAAAGTTAGTTTCATCTATCTCTTCATCTTCAATCCAGGTTTCAATGTTATTATTTACATCATCAAAATTTTCTAGCTTAAATTCAATTTTAAGTAAGTCTTTTAGAATATCCTTAAATACTTCTTTGATATCTCCATCGTGCCCCTTTGTATGAACAACCACTTGATTAAAGTGATTATTTTCAGTTAGGTGTCCAATTATATTACGTGCCCGCCCTCCGTTATCAGTTGTAGGTTCACCATCTAAATGGTAATCCAAAATGATTAAGTCACTATGGTTTAAATGTTCCGGTAAAGATTTGTCTGTACCGAATGTTGGTGTTTTACCGTCATAGACATCGACACTCCATTTATGCTGATTTTGGCACATTTTAATTATTGATTGTAAACGTAATATATTTTCTTTTTTTGTTTGCTTTGCAAGCAGCGCAGGCTTTAAAGGTCGTTCTTCTGCAGGAAGTTCTTGTATCAAAGAACTATTTAAATAGCCGTTGAGTGTTGGGTATTCATCATCAATTACTGTTACAGTTCTAATAGGGTCAACAAAAGCTTCTTTTATCAAATCACTATAATTAAAAGGGGTAACAGAAGTTTCAGGTGCAATAGCTACATCAGTGTTAGTCATTTTTTAGTCCTTTAAATGCTATGGCAAAGTTTGCGCCCGGTAAAATTTTATTATCTTCGATGACCTCATACCGGATCTTATGTCCTCCGGCCTGTAAGTTTTGCTTACTTAGGTATAAACCAACTCCCCGGCCGCCCCTCTGCTTGCGGGTAAAAAACAAGGTAAATAATTGTGCTAAATCATCTTTACTTACTCCAGGTCCAGTGTCCCCGATTACAACTTCCGAATTGATAATATCAATTGTTATTTTTTTGGGTCTAACTTCTGAACGCTCAACCCAATATTGAGAATTATTCACTATATTAATGAATACTGGGTAAATTCTTGCTGGCTGCTCAACTATAGACATACTCAAGAAAGATTCACTGGCTTCAAATACTAATTCATTACTTTGAAAGGTTTCTGAGAAGTAATTGTTAACGTAATCAAAGATTTCTTTCCCTTTAATAAGGCGGCTTACTTTCTCACCAGATAATTTTAGAGGTGATAAAAATCTCCATTTGTCACTCAGTGCTTGCTGTGCACTTAGTACATCGTTATATGCCTGAGTTTGAGGTTGATTTAAATTTGCACCAGAAACTGTTTTTAAACCTCTAGATATTGTCATATCTAGTCCTTCAATTTCATGCCCAATTATTTCGACAGTGATACCTAATTGAGCAAGTCCATGTAATCGACCGATTTCTTCCCTGTATTTTAGTGATTCGTTCATACTGTGAATTGCCAGACCTTCAAGATCTATTTCTTCACTTATACGAGTTATGGCTGTTAAATATGGTGAAAGTTTTTGAGAGTTTTCAATTTCAACTTTATCTTGATACTCATCAAGTTTATTTAGAACGTCTTTAAGAGATACTTTTTCAAGTTTCAAATCTTCTAATATATCTAAAGTTTCTACTTTGTATCTTTCTCTACATGATTTTACTTGTTGATTGAACTCTTCTAATTGCTTGGATAATAGGGACTTTCCTTCAGAGGAGTATCGCGTAACCAAAGCATTTAAACTTGAGTTTTTACGCATAAAAATATCTTCTGCCGTTTCAATATCAGTAACAGTTTTCGAACTTGATATGGCATCATTTATAAGATAATTTAAAGATGCAACGGTGTCTTTTGCCAATAATTCAATTTTTCGGTATTCTCGATAATCTTCTTCTAAGCGGCCCAAATTGGGTGGTACCGGAGACAATGAAAACTCTTTTGTTTTCTTATCTAATTCATCAATATCTCCTTTAATTGTTTGCAATTCGGCATCACTAATTGAATTCAGTTGTTCAACAATTTTTAGCTCTACATCTTCAAGGTACTTTGCATGTTTTTTCAAGGTTGAAAAGTTTTTATTGATTGATGCTCGAACCCTTTTCCTTTCCTTTGTAACTAGGGTTTTACGATCTTTCTCTGCTTTGATAGTCGCTTTTTGTTCTTTAACATCTTTTATTATAACTTTTCTATCTTTTGACTTTGAACCTAAATAAGAGTCAGCTACATCAACTAGAATATTTTCTACAATCTCTCTAAATAACTTAGAAGCACGATTTTCTAAAAAACCTTCTCGACCAGCTTTGTCTTTCAAGTTTGGATTTTCATCACGTGTAATTGCTATACGACCAAAAGTCCTTCTGTTAGACCAAAAATAACGACCTGCATTTTTTGTTCTTCTGAGTTCAATTTCAAAGTAATCGTTATCTTCCCGCCCATAAGGCATTACTCTTAGACCATCTCTATAAACCATCACTCCGCCATATTTTTCGGCTTGAGCGTGGTATATTGCATGCATATCGTCAGGTAATGTTGTTTGACCAATCATAGCTTCATATGAGCCTAAACGTAGTGTAAAAGCTCCAAAAGCAGAATCTCTGCGAACTTGATATTTTTGTTTTGGTTTCACTACATAATCTTCATGCCATTCACCAAATGCTTTAACCCGACCTCTAAAGTAACCTTCTGAGTCGACATTTCCTTCTATGATGTGCTCTAAATCTAATAAATTATTTATAGAAAACTGTCGCTCTTTACTAATAATTGGTCTAGGTATTCGTTCATTCCAAACAGTTACGGAACTCAAGAAATTAGTGATAGCAGATTCAACTGGTTGAATCTGCTCAGGATCAACACTAGGCTCAGCCTTAGAAAATGGGTCTGTAAAATTTGAAAGTGTTTGAAATAGACGTTCCCTAGCTATTTTTTCAGGACCTGATGAGTTTTCAATGGGGGTTTTAGATAATTGGTACTTTATGTCATCATGTAAATTAGCCATAAACATGGCTGTACCCTTAACAGATGATTGAGACCAAACATCCCACTTTTCAAAGTGATGTTCGCTGTAAATATCATTAATTAACGTTTCAACAATCAAATCTTTGGTGGAAACAAATTGAGATAGTACATTTTCTGGTGTTATTTCTCTTAATTTGAACGACTCATTTTCCTGCTCTGAAAATTGATTCCATGCTAAGTCTAGTCTTGAATCCCTCGCGCTATCTTCTCCATCCCCCCAAACATTTCCCATCAACTGATCAAATAATGACGGTAACTCCTCCATTAATTGTTTTGGTTCTTCAAATTCAGTTATTGGTATTTTTATATCATGTAAATAGAGGAATGGATTTTCAAATAGACGCCAATCTATTAAAGAAGCCACGAATTTATCTGTTTTACGTTTTGATATCAATAACAGCAATGAACCTAAGGCACCGCAAGAAAGTCGTCCTATACCCTTTTGGCCCTGTTTTACCCGTTCTTTCAAACCATTACGGTCATCTACATTAATTTCGAAGCCATCTGTTTTAGATTCTGTGCCCACTGTAAGCCACTTTTGTAAAAATTCTTCCGAATTCATACCATGCCCATCATCAACTAAAGCCGCTATAGGTACATCACCATCAAATATGTGTAACTCTACATTTTCAGCATAAGCATCATAGGCATTTTTCCATAATTCAGATATTGCGGTAGGGCAATCAGCGATTTGTTCGCGACCAAGGTGATCAATAGTTCGTGCACGAGTTTGAAAAGAAGCAGAGCTAACCATTTCTCATCCATTAAAATTGGGAAGTTGGACTAGATACTATTATGTTTTGTTAATGAAATAAATAGGTTAAATTCTATTTTGCATATTTGTCATTGATCTAGAATAAATACTCTTTAATATTTTTTATAAGTTCAATACCAAGCCCAAGAGGTACAGCATTACCAATTTGCCTTGCTTGCTCTGTTGAAGAACCTAAAAAGACGAAATCATCAGGGAAGCTTTGAAATCGAGCAGCATGCCGAAGAGTAATACCGTGGTCTAACCATGGATGAACAAATCTACCTTTCGAGGGATTATTACAACCTGTTGTCATAGTATTCGAAGGTGTATGGAAGAGTATTCTCCCATACACATCTTTATGACCTCTGTAGCCATTTTTATGGCATGGCAATCTAAAAACTATGTCTTCTCGACTACCATTTAAAGGAGTTTGTGTGAAGCGGTCAGCGACGGATTTAGTATGCATCATACGGATATTGCATGGGTCACTGTTCAAAATTTTACTACCAAATTCTAAACTTTCGACAAACTTTTTAGCCTGAGCCTCATCCCAATCATTCTTAAGCTTATAGTGTTTAGTCAATTGGTTTAAAACCATTTTAGGAGGTTTTTCAAAAATTGAAGAAGCATTCACCCATGATTGTAAGTTCTTCTTCGGTGAAAAGTGAGTAGGTTTGGGAGGCCAGCTAATATCAGAGATATTGATACCTTCCCTAACAGCTAATATAAATGCTCTCTTCCTATTTTGCGGAACGCCGTAATCTTTAGCGTTAATAATTAATGGCATGTTGCCAATGACTTTATAGTTATGTTGCTTTGCTAGCTTCATAAATTTATTTAAATGTGATTTATGCCTTTTCCATAATAGGCCAGGAACATTTTCAACCAAGAATACTTTTGGCCGTAAAGCTTCTACAAAGTCGAAATATCTTATCAATAACTTGTTACGAGGATCGTTCGCGCCTGAATTATTTATTCTATGAGTTGAAAAACCTTGGCAAGGTGGGCCTCCTAAAAGAAGATCCAACTCTCCCTGTTTGATATTTCTATATTTCATAAAGCCATGTACATCAACCTCATTTATATCTTGATTAAAGATATAAGTTTCAGCGCCTAGACGTTCGACAATATTCGTACGATATGTTTCAGCTGCCTTTTTATCAAACTCGACCGCAGCTAAAATATCAAAACCTTGATGATGAGCAGCAAGCGAAAAGCCGCCAGCACCAGCAAAAAGGTCAATAGCGGTAAGTTTTTTTGACATAAGAAGATATACAGTAAAATAGATAAAAAAATATGCCGGATTATAAGTTCTACATCATTAGAATCCTAGAGATATTTCTTGTTATCTCACGTATTAAGTATTTCTTCTGGCAATCTTTGTTTTAGCCTCGTAGGGTAAAGAGCAGTCATGTGATTCAAAAAATCCTCAAGCGATTTAAATTCTTCACTATCGTGTAAGAACTTACTTACCTCCTCGACAATTCTTGCGCCATTTATAAGAATAATAGGATATTTATCCTCTATTACCTCTCGCTGTACTGCATCAGAAAAGTAACTTGTGGTGACATAAGCTCCAATCCATCCTCTTTTTAACCTAGCCACTGTTCTCGCAATATGATTACCGCCTGTTGGGGTGTTTAAAGCTTCACATTTAGCTTGCCCAAGAACAATCAAGTTAACTTTAGAAAACTTATTTCCTAATGTCACTTTGCCAATAAAGTCAGCACCGCCATCATTACCAGATTGCGTAACCCAACCTTTCTGATAGATTCCCAGTTCTTGTCCGATCACTTTTTCGGTAACCCACT
Source organism: uncultured Gammaproteobacteria bacterium (assembly GCA_913060565.1). Classification (GTDB taxonomy): domain Bacteria; phylum Pseudomonadota; class Gammaproteobacteria; order Enterobacterales; family Psychrobiaceae; genus Psychrobium. Next base: position 34,341 of record CAJXRU010000023.1, read on the forward strand.
CAGCTAAAGCTTCGAAACTATTCTTTTTACCATCATAAAATTTATAAATTTGCTCCAATAGTAATTCTTGATGAGTACCCTTTTGAGGCTTTTGGAATTTCTTACTAACAAGAAGTAGCGTTGAGACGCGTCGTCTAACTGCATTTAACGTATTCGAACCTTTATTTAGCCATGTATTCCAACTAGCAGGTGCAAGCTTATTCGTCTGAGAAATAGAAACTTGTTTCCCTCTTCTAGAATTAATCCAGCCCCAATCAAATGTATCATGCTCACTTTTCATACACAGAACAGTAAAATCAAAGGCGTAATTAGTAAAGGAACGTTCCAGTTTATTATCCCACTGAGTAACCAGTTCAACACTATTCACGATTCCTACTCCCATAAACATTGGATAGCCTTTAGCAACCCCATTTACAGCTACTCTTTTAAAGAAAAGAGCGGGCGGAGTTTTCAATCGTTCAATAGGGTCGTGGGAATGGGCTAACCTGAATGCTTCAAGTAAAACTTTATTTCCGGAGGCACTTGCAGGATCTTTATTCGGTTCTTTATTATCTCCAAAATATCTAATATGACCATTATCCGAGTCATAGAAGTCTTGCCACGGAGTTTCTGCTGTTCCCTTTTTATTAGGACTGGTTGAAATCAAGATTGCAGGTCTAACTTTACCCACGTCTAATGTATTTACAGCCGCAGCTGGATTTATACCTTTTTCAAGTTGTAAGCGGTTAACATCAGGTTTATGGATCATAAAATGAAAATTTAAGAATCCATCTTCAATATAGTTCAAATGACACGCTGGCTTTTTATACCTAAGAATATCTTTTATTTGCAGCTTAATGCTCTTATCCAACGTCACCACTCCCTGATTATTCTGTCTTGTTAAACGTTTATATAACATTTGAATTATTCGGCCAATTAGACTTGTAAAATCAAACTTCGTCAACTATTTAAATCCTACTTATCAAGTAATTATGTTAATAATTCAGGTCATTAACCAGTCCCATACTGACCAACCACCGTATCGTAAAACATCTGAATATGTGGTGCGGTGTTGGTGGTTGATGTTGCCATACCGATGTATTGTTCTATTTCGAAATCGACGATGGGAATGAAGGCGACGTCGTATGGGGTGGCGCGATCAGTGATGATGGAAACACCTAGGTTTTCAGCGACTAGGGACAGCACAAATTCGTCGTTTTCAGCCTGCATAACTGTGTGTGGCGTAATGTTCTTTTCTTTAAATAATTCATGGACATTGTTCCAAAATCCGCATTTAACGCGTTCGATAAATTGCTCGCCGTTTAATGCATCAAGAGTGATTGATTTTTTGCGGGCTATTGGGTGTTGTTTTGATACGGCGACACACATTTTTTCGGGAATTAGCGGCATAAAATTGGTGGCTTGTGTGTGACTATTTACGATGGCTAAATCGATTTTTTCTTCGCTCAATAGTTTAATCAATTCACTGTCGTGTTCGATAATAAATTCAATCAATATGTGCGGATGAGTGTGGCGAAATAGGCCGACGATTTTAGCGACATGATCCATGTGCACGTTCACTAACACGCCTATCACTATCTTTTGTGGTTCGTTGCTCAATTGAGATTTTATCGACATCAATTGGTTGTAAGACTGTCGTGCAACACCGACAAATTGTTCGCCTGCTGGCGTTAGTGTTGCGATGCGACTGCCTCGATGGAATAGTTTGACGTCCAGTGACTCTTCTAATTTTCGAATACCTGCTGACAAGGTTGGTTGGGTGACAAACACGTGCTTTGATGCCGCAAGGAAGTTGCCGCAATCAACCACGGCAAGAAAGTATTTTATTTGCTGTAATTCCATATTGAAGATTCCTATACAACGTATTAAAAATATCGATTATTTTTATAGTAACAGCTTCGCTATGATTTTCGCCAACTTAAAAACAGGAGAAAATCATGTATACAAACAAAACCGTAATCATCACTGGCGCAGCTTCTGGTATGGGCCGTGCAATGGCACAAGCATTTTTAGACGCTGGCGCAAACGTTGTTGTGAATGCGCGTAAAGCCGAAGACTTTATTGAGTTTTTAGCCGATAACACCGAGCGTCACGCGCAAATTAAAACGGTGATTGGCGATATTGGTCATCAATCAACAGGTCAGGCGCTGGCTCAAGCAGCATTGGATACCTTCGGCACTATTGATGTGTTGATTAACAACGCCGGCGCCTTTGTGCCTAAGCCATTTTTGGAAGAGACAGAAGCAAACCTAGACGCTTATTACGCCACCACGGTTAAGGGCAGTTACTTTAGCGCGCAAGCGGTGATCCCAACGATGCAAACACAGCAAGACGGTGTGATTATTAACATTGGTTCGATGTGGGTTGAGAACCCGCTTGAGGCGACGCCAGCTTCTGCGTCACAGGTGATGAAAGGTGCGATGCACACGCTAACTCGTCATTTAGCGATTGAGTTTGCTAAGGATAATATTCGTGTGAATACCATTGCGCCTGCCATTATCGAAACGCCGTTGTACGACAACCTTATGGATAAAGAAGCGCTGGCGGGACTGGCTAAACTCCACCCGTTACGAAAACTGGGTAACCTTGATGACATCATCGCTTGGGCGAAGCATTTGTCAGGACAAGGTGGCCGTTTTGTTACAGGGCAAACTCATTTTGTCGACGGTGGCATTAATTCAGGCTCTCATCTGGTTTAGCTCCCGCTTTGCTAGGTAACAAATGCAGCTGGTACATTGCGCTAGCTGCTAATAGGTATCTACTTTTCTATTTATAAATCAATAAATAAAGAGGTTATTATGAGTAACGAAATCGCTAAGTTAGCCACGCTAAATCTCAAGCTGCCAACGCCGCCGCAACCTGTTGGTAACTACAATGCGGTTGAGCAAGTAGGTGATTTACTGTTTATTTCCGGACAGTTGCCAATTATTGATGGCAAGGTGATGTATCAAGGTCAGCTTGGTGCAGCGCTGAGCGTTAATGAGGGTGTCGACGCCGCCGCGTTGTGTGCACTAAATATTCTTAGCCAAATTGATCATCACCTTGGCTTTGATAGATTAGTAAAAATTGTCAAAGTGGAAGGTTATATCAGCGCCATCACGGGCTTTGAACAACACGCCAATGTGTTAAACGGCGCGTCGGGTTTATTGGCTAATGTTTTAGGGGAAAAAGCAGGACATATTCGCACTGTTGTCGGTTGTACTAGCTTGCCGTTAAACGTGCCTGTCGAGATTTCTGTGGTTGCGCAATGCCAGTGATATTTTCTAGCAAACAAGGTTGATGAGCCACTCGCTTGAGCGACTCATTGATGCAGTGTTAATTCGCTATAGGCCTGATATATCAGCAAAAACAAGGTAATCACTAATTAGTCCATCATCGATGGTTAAAACAGTTGAAAACATTGCACTATGCCCGCTGCCATCTAATCTGATGTAGTCGACTGCGCCATGACAACATACTTTGGTGATGGATGAACTGTTTGACGCTAGGATGATATCTTCAATGGTATGTGACATTGATTCGATACTTGTGAAAAACTGTTTATTGCCTTCTAAGATGTTTTTTATGCCTACAACTTCGGGAAAATTACCCAATCGAAAGCGAGCCTGCGAGGTTAGATTATTCTCTAGAAAATCGAGGTCTTTATTATCTACGGCCTGATATAAGCCGTGGACCAATGTTGTGATGTTTTGTTGATTCATTTTGTATTCCTATTTATTTAACTATTTAATATCAATTATTTGTACTTAAGCTCGCCTGACTCTCCGCCGTACATGTTTTTTTCAGTCGGGTTATCGCTGGTGTATTCTAAAAATTCAAACTGAAATCCTGCTGGATCGTTGTAATAAACCGCTTTTCGAAACGGATGTGTACGACCTGTAATATCCACCTCAAAACCTTTGTCAGCTAAGCGATCGATTACCGCTTGCAAATCATCAACAACAAATCCTAAATGAGCGACACCAGGCTCAATGCCTTTCGGATCTCTGATGTCACCATTTGCACCATCATTTAAGGTCAGGTAGTAGTTGTCATCGCCGATGTGAACCCAACGTCGATGAGTTGATAATTGCGCACTGCCCCAACTTGCTTCTCCTTCACCTCGAATTCGCCAGTTTGGTGAGGCAGCCAATAAGAACTCAAGCGTTGGTTGAATGTCTTTCACCACTAAATTCGCATGCTCTAATCGCATTATTGATACCTCGTTGTGTTTAATCATTTTAAGTTTCTTGTGGGGTGTAATACTGTAAACGAGCACATTTGATAAACAATATGGCAATCAGTAGACTCTGAGTTGAGTTTTAGTTAACGGTAGGATGTTAATGGATACATTTAATGCGATACCTGTTTTTGTTGCTGTCGCGGACAATGCGGGTTTTTCAAGTGCAGCTCGTGTACTAGGTATTTCAAAGTCAGCAGTGAGCAAACGTATAACGCAATTAGAGCAACAGTTGGGCGCGAGATTGTTTAATCGTTCGACTCGACATCTCAGTTTGACGGAAGCTGGAGAACGCTATTATCAATATGCATCTCAAGCAAGTCGCGCCGCTCAGCAAGCACAAGACGCCGTTAGTGAATTGCAGGATGCGCCAAAAGGGTTGTTGAAAATGCAGTTTCCGATGACTATTGGTCAGATGCATCTAGCTCCTTATATTCATGAGTTTATGGCGTGTTATCCAGATCTTGAAGTAGATCTGACATTGGATGATCGGCCAATTAACCTGATTGAAGAAGGATACGACCTTGCGATTCGCGCTGATAACCTTAACGATTCAACGCTGATTGCACGGCAATTAGTGTCATTGAATAGCGTGGTTTGTGTAGCACCAGAATTTTATGCACAACATGCGAAGGCGCTACAGCACCCATCGCAATTAGCTGAATGTAATTGTCTTTTATATAGTTACTCCAACAATGAAAATATTTGGCAATTCACGGATAAAAACGCTGATGTACACAAGATAAAAGTGTCTGGGAACTACCGCGTAAACAATAGCGCAGCGCTCAAAGACGCGATTTTCGCAAATATGGGCGTTGGCAGATTACCGACTTTTATTGCAGGCCCTGCAATACAGCAAGGCCAATTAGTCGCTTTGTTTCAAGAGTATGAGATGCCAAGTAAAAACCTCTATGCGATCTATCCAGCACGTGATTATTTACCTGAAAAAGTACGCTGCTTTCTTGATTTTATGATTGAGAAGCTTGGCCATGGCAAGCCACATTGGGATACATTCTAGCGATGTTTAGCCATCGAATATTAGGGCTGTAGATTGTTACCTATTGTTTTTGGGTTCAACGATTTTGTGAATTATTCAAGGCAGGAGGTCTACAGTTTGTTACTAATAACGTATCAAATTGTAGACCTCCTATGCTCACAGCAATTAAAACTGCCCCGTTAGTGTCAATGTATAACGGCGAGTGCGATCGTAAGTGCGACGTTCGAATCTCGATGGCTCGTTGTCGGTGAATAGGCCTGGATAGCGCACGCGCTCTATTTCTGACTGACGGTTAAATAAACTCTCTGCCAAGAGCCGTATTTTAAGGTGTTGATTGATTTTGTAATCAAGCGATGCCTCACCGATAAAATCTCGGAGACTGCTGGCTTGATAATCAAATCGTGAGTAGTAGTAATCACTTTGACGGCTAATACTGGCGCTCAGCGACAAGCCCGGCAGTATTTCATTTTGGTCGATTTTAAGGTTCCAATCACTATCACTAAGGTTTTCTATGTCAGAGCTTTTTCCTGTAAACGGGTGGATCATTTGGCTGCGTCGCCATGTGTGGCCTAGGCTAATTAACGTATTTTCTAGTCCTATTTCTCGTAAGTCGAAGTTTGTGTTGAGTGTTAGGCCGTATTCTTTTGCGTTATCGATGTTGCCTGCGCCAGAATGCTTGGTGAGTGGAATTTCGGTAATAAGGTCGCTAATGCGGTGATAGTAAGGCGTTAAGCTTATGCTACCTTCGGAAGTTAACCATTGTTTTTCAAGGGTAAATGAGAGTTCGTCACGAACTTCAGGCTTTAGATTGGGGTTGGTTTCTTCAAGACGTATTTCATCTCGGTTAAAGCCCGGCACAAAGTCATCGAGGTTCAATTGACTGGCTGTGCGCTCTAAATTAAAACGCACTTGGTAAATATCGTCGAGATCGTAACGTATATTTAAACGCGGTTTAAAGTAGTTAAATGTCCGTGACGATTGGCTGCTTGCTTGGGTATTAGTATCGCTGATTAACGAAAAGTTAGTGGCCACATCCATGGTGGAGCGCTCGTGAATGAGTGACGCTTGTAGATTGAGTTTTGATGAGATTGAAAAGTTGTAATGAACAAAAGCTTCAAAGCGTTTCTCTTCAATGTCATTAATTTCTGTTGAGAGATAAGGCGCGTTAGTTTGACTATCAAATTGCAGGTTTTCGTCGTGACGGTTTATCGCCATCTCTAGCCCTGAATCGAATGAGTGACGTGAGTCTAATTGGTGCTTCCAGTTGCCACGCAATACGTTTTCTGTTGCTGTGTAATGTCTCTGTCTCTTATACACATCTCCGAGCCCACGAG
>CAJXRU010000024.1 GCA_913060565.1 uncultured Gammaproteobacteria bacterium
CGCCAGCATTAGAAAAAATCTCAACCGATTTTTTAGCGCGAGTAATACCGGTATAAAGTAATTCTTTTGTCAAAATCGGCGACCATGAATCGGGTATCGCAATGACAACATTGTCAAACTCTGAGCCCTGAGATTTATGAATTGTCATGGCGTACACGGTATCGTGACTTGGTAATCGTGATGGCAAAAAGGACTTAAGACTGCCATCTGCCATTTTAAAATACACTCTGTTTTGCGCCAACTGACATTCATCACCTAAAGGCGGCAATACAATACCAATATCGCCATTAAATAGTTGCAATGAATGATCGTTACTGGTGATCATAATAGGACGTCCGACGTACCATTGGCCTTGATTGAGCGCAATTAATTGATGTTTAGCAAGCTGCTGTTCAATTTTTTCATTGAGTGTCTCAATGCCAAGTGGTCCATTACGGGTTGGAGACAGCAACTGAAACTGACCAAATGCCACTAATAATCCAGCAACATCTGATTCATTGTCTATTGCACTGGCTTGATTTAAAAAATCTTGATAACCCAAAGCCGCCAAAGTCACCACCGCTTTTTGTGATTTGTCTTGTGTGTGCAATGAAATATCATCAAACCCCTGTGACCACACTGATTGTAGCGCGTTGATATCACTGTTATTCACGGCTTTTGCTAATACGCCGATGCCGGATTTTTCATTAAATCGATAACTTTTTTGCAGCAAACACAGACAATCGTCTATCAAAGTATGTTGCGTTTGCTCTTGGCACACCTCATTAATGGCAAACCCAGTTTGTTGTGATAACCAATTTTTGGTGCCTTCACTATAATTAGGTCCGTTGGCAACACCCTGACAAATATCGGCAAATACAGAACCCGCCTCCACCGATGATAATTGATCTTTGTCACCCAATAGCACTAGCTTGGTATGAGGTGCAACAGCATCGAGTAACTTACTCATTAAACTAATATCAATCATTGAAGCTTCGTCAACAATGAGCACATCAACATGTAATGGATTAGCACTGTTGTGTTTAAAATCTTGACGGTGAGCAATCACTCCTAATAATCGATGGATAGTACTCGCTTGTGTCGGAATTAATGACTTTAATTCATCATCAATAGTTAGTCGGTGCATCGCGCCGCTTATCGATTCAGTTAGTCGCGCAGCCGCTTTTCCCGTTGGGGCGACAAGCTCAATGGTCAACCGTTGCTGATTAGCGCTCGCCTGTTGCACCAACAGCGCCAATAACTTGATAACCGTTGTCGTTTTACCCGTGCCAGGACCACCTGAAATAACACTAAACTGTGCTGCACTAGCTTGTGCTACGGCTACTTTCTGCCAGTCAATGCGTTGTTGGGGTAAAAACTGTTGATATAACTCATTTAACTCTGCTGGAGAATCTACATTTGCAAGGTATTGCGCCAATAATTGATTGTCGACACCGATATCTTCTCGCAGATGAAAATAGTCGCTACAAAAGTTAGTGAGTTGCAGCCCTTGTTCTTTTAATTGCTGAAGCTGACGCCAGCAAAATGCCATGTCGACATCAAATAACGATGACAACGCAGGCTCGATATCAAACGTTGTTAGTTGAGTTGCACGCGCTTTTAGGAAGTGGCTAATTTGTTGCTCAAAGTGCCAATAACGTTGCAAATAAAGACGGTGTTCGTTAACCATTAACGGCGCATTTTCACCAACACTACTACTCACTGATAATGCTGTTGCCATGTCAGTATGCCATTGACTAGCACTGGTATTTGCCGCTTCTAATATTGGTGATAATAAAGCGTGGCGCTCGTACTCAGCAATATCAAATAAGATATTGAGCCTATTGTTATCGAGCAGTACACATACATGCCCCTGCCCCGATTGGTAACTGGCAATTGCAGCGGCTAGCACGACAAGTGGCTGCGGTTCAAAGCGCGCGATAAATTGCGCAAATTGATAGTCGAGGATCCTAATCTTTTTATGTCGCGCTAGCGCTTCTAATGCCGTAAGTAAAGGTTGCGAGTTTTCTAGATTGTGACTCATGACAACACCTCATCATTAAATAAGGCATCTAACTCTTCAATAAGCGCTTTTGATGGTCGGTTATAGAAAATGCCCTCATCTAATTGACTGTTTTTATCCATGCCTCGTAAGAACAGATAAAATACGCCGCCAAAGTGTTGGTCAAAGTCATAATCAGCCATGCGAGACGCCAACAAACGGTGTAACGCTAAACTGTAAAGTTGGTATTGAAAGTCGTAGCGATGATCAATCATGGTTTGTGTCATCGCAGCCATTGAGTAATCGTTAATGCTGTCGCCAAGGTGGTTAGACTTATAATCGAGTACGTAATATTTGCCATCTGCAACAAAGAGTAAATCAATAAAACCTTTGAGCATGCCCTTCACATCATTAAAGTTTAGTCCGTGAGCTTGCTTTGATAAAGGATCGTGCTTGCCAAGACACTCATTAAGCGCTTGACAATTTAGTGAGGTGATTGGCATAAAAAATTCCATTTCTACCTGCTTATCTGCCATCGACAATTGGGATAATTTAAATTGTGGCCCTAAGCTGCCATAATTTAATGGTGTATTTAAAACATTATCAATAAGGCGTTCTAACACCCCTTGCCAATGTTCATCAAACTCACTTTCTTCTAATAATTGGATGACTTTATCGCTAAAGACTTGCGAGTTTGATTCACTAAAATCAATTTCTTCAAATAACGTATGCAAAAACGTACCAGCGTGGGCACCACGGGGAAAACTAAATATCGTTAGTTCTGTTTCTTCATCAAGCAGTGGCTCTTGTACGTTAGCGAGTGCTTCTTCCCAATCTATCGCCAGCGTTTCAAGACTCGCGTCAACGTCACTAGGCTCATGACTATGGCTTGACTTTGACAATGCAGAATAACTGGTAATCCAATAATTATTTTCGATGTCACTATCAAAATGGCGCGCGTTCAACGTTGGCGAATCATCTTGCTGTGTACTTTGAAAAACAGGCATTTGGCTGAGGTTTGGCGCACTCGTTGTAATGGCTTGATGTGTTGACGCCATTTCATTTAATCGTGCACTTAACTCTTGAGCATTAGTGACGGCGCCGTTTAAATACAGATAACCAATAGCGCTATGGTGTAAGTCACTCGTTTTTGCTTTGTTGGCTTGACCGCTTTTAACCGGAGCAAAGCCGAGCCATACATGATGTACAGCACGAGTAATCGCAACATAAAACAATCGTAAATCTTCTGCAAGGCGCTCTTTATCAGCGGCCTCAAGTGCTTGTTCACCAAATTTTAAATCAACTAACGTTTGATCGTTTTGATGATAAATGGGTTCTTTAGTCACTCTAGCACTACAAATAAAGGGTAAAAAGACCAGGTTATACTCAAGGCCCTTTGATTTATGAATAGTGACGATTTGTACTAAATTTTTGTCTGATTCTAAACGTAATTGCTGCTCTTGGTTTTCTTGTTCAGCGTTGGTCATTTGGTCGCTAAGCCAATGCAGCAATGCGTGCTCACCAACAATCTCTAAACTTTGCTGCTGTAAAATTTCACCCAAATGCATTAAATCTGTCAATTGACGTTCACCGTCAGCCAATGACAATAACTGGCTAGGCAATTGATGTTGGTGCATAAATTCACGTAACATTGCTAATACACCAACATGCTGCCAGCGGCCTTGATAATAGTGACACTCATCGACTAATTGTTGCCAACGTCGCTCATCGTTGTTCAAGCGTTCTAATTGCTCAAGAGATTGCGCCATTAAGCCTGTCGCCATTGCACTGCGAATTGCACGTCCATCATTTGGATTGGCAATGGCGTGCAGCACACGCCAACAATCTTTAACGATAACACTGCCAAAAATACTTTGGCGGTTGGACAAATACACACTAGCAATCCCTTGTTGGGCCAGTTGCGTTTTAACTAATTGCGCTTCACGTCCGGTTCGAACCAAGACAGCAATATCACTAGCTTGTACTGCCACCAGCGATTCATTATTTCTAAAGCCAGCCTTGCCTTGTTGTCCTTGACTCAGGAGCGTATTAATTTGGTTTGCACAGGCGAGCGCCATTTGGGTCTGATAGTCACTATTAGACACGGTGCCATCACAAGGCAATAACCACTGCGTAATCGCAGGTTGCTCTTGGTCATCAAGAATAAACGTCGACTTATTGGGCACTGAGTTAACAGGGGTAAAACCGATATCGTCGCGATAAATAAAGGGGGCACTTGATTGTTCAAATAAGCTATTAACCCCATCAACCATCATCGGTGTTGAGCGATAATTAGTGCCTAGCGTGTAATGATTTTTTACCATTTTACGTGCTTTGATATAGGTGAATATATCAGCGCCGCGAAAACTGTAGATAGCTTGTTTAGGGTCGCCAATCATTAATAAACCCGCGTCACTTTGCTGGCCATAAATAGTGTTAAAGATCTGATACTGCATCAAGTCCGTGTCTTGAAACTCATCAATCATTGCCAGCGGATATTGTCCGCGTATTTTTTTCGCTAAGCTATCGGCCTGCACACTGATCTCACCATCAAGTGCGTGGTGTAAATTAGTGAGTAAATCGTCAAAAGATAATAGTGATTGTTGTTTTTTATGATCGGATACATGAGCGCGAGTATACGCAATAGCTTGCGCTAAAATAGCGGGCTTTAAGTTAATGTCTTGCGCTAAAAACGCATTAACTTGGCTAAAGATATCCAGTGATGGCGCAGTGCCCTTCTTGGTTTTTTCATGTAATAGCGCGACATCAAACCGTGCTAACGACTCAGGCACAGTGATTGATTGAGTGGATTGTTGCGCCCATTCGGTAATCAGGCCAATCCATTTAGGCACATTTCGACTGCTATAACTGCGCTTATCGACACCTGACTCTTTGATATGACTTTCAATGTCTTGGTATGCCGCTAGCCACTGCTGTTTAAATCGATCTACCGACTGCACAATATCGTTGAGTGATTGTGTTAGTGGCTTATCAGCTAATGGCGCTTGTATTGATAAGTAGGGATCAGATAAGTAACGACTAATGTCTTTAAGTAATAATTGAGGTGACGCCCACAAACTGTCCACCAGCTTGGCAAGCAATAAATCATGTGGCTGGTCAGTATTGTAAAAATGCTGACGCCAAAAATCTTCAATCGCTTGCGTGCGTATCGTCGCTTGTTCAGTAACAAACTGTGTTTCAAAATAACTACCCGATTCAAAGGCATGTTCTTTAAGCATCCGCTGGCAAAAACCATGAATCGTAAATATTGCCGCTTCGTCCATTTGTCGAACGGCATTTAGCAGCAAGTGTTCAGCTTGATGGTGATCCTGATATTGCTTAAGTAATTCGTTAATTAATGGATCGTCACTAAATCCAGCAATAAATGCTTGGCGGGTTTGTACAATGCGCGCGCGGATCCGGTCTCTAAGTTCACTTGTGGCCGCTTCAGTGAAGGTTACCACTAATATTTCATCGACACTCAATGGCCGTGGATGTGCGTTTTCAGCGCCGTGACCCAGCAATAAACGTAAATATAAGCCAGCAATGGTATAGGTTTTTCCTGTTCCCGCTGATGCTTCAATTAATCGTTCTTCAAACAAAGGTAATGTCATGACATTGAGCTGTTGCGCTGTTGTTGTCATCGTACTTTCCAATTCACTACTCTCCATCATCGATAGCCTCCAACAGTCGTCGTACAGGCAATAATATCGCCAGTGCAATATCAATCATCTGTTGTTGTGATTGTTGCGATAAACCATCAAACGACCCACTTGTCATACATCGTTGAAGATATGGGTCTTCCCCTTCACCAGCCATGCGTACATTGCTGTTATAGCGATCTTTAAAAGCACGGTGCGCTTTGTCGAGTGATTTTTCATCATCAGCTAGATCGCCCGTTTCTTCTTGATATCGAGCTTGAATGTATTTCCAGCCACTTTGCAGCGCTAACGGCAAAGGACTCGCTAATCCATCACCATAACAAGTCACTAACTGTGTTAATCGCGCCAATGCATCTTGGGGAGAAATAGCGTTAAACAGCCATTGACCATCTTGTGCAAATATTTTCATTTGCACTTTTGGCTCAGTTGTAGCAACGCAAAAACACAAAAACTGAACATAACAATCAACGAAGAACTTTGCATTCGCCTTACCGGGTTTATAGCGTATCAATGTATGTCCATCATAATGCCCTTTCAACCACCCCTGAATATGAAAGCATTGTTGATGCGCTTCAATGACAATATCAACCTCAATGTCGGGACTAGGGCGGGCTATATAAGGTTTGATTTGCTGCGCGAGTGGCGACATCGCTTGTTGTTGTTCATCCAAGAATATGTCTGCAAAGTGAGCATGAGGTAAAACGCCCATGCCTTTAATATGTGACTGCATGTTATGTTGCGCGCTATGGATATAACCTGCCAACAGCCGTTGCTTAACGTCATAACTCACTAAGCCATCCGGTGAAAAAGGCTCGCTATCATTGAGTTCGCCATCGTCATCTGAAAAGTAAATCCCTAAGCGTTGATTAAAGAAAAATTGAGCAGGATGTTTTACAAATCGCGCTAATTGCTCAATGGAAATCACCGTATTATCAAAAACCTTTGCCAATGATTGCTGCGACAAGTTTTCATTAACTTGATGGTTCGTTAACGCCCCTAACCAATCACGTTGATACGAGAAGTAACTACTACCTTCTTGATAGTAACTTGGACTAAATGGGGTTAGTGGGTGCTGACAAATCAGTTTATCAATAATGCGCTTGCTACATTCTTGAGGGCTTTGTTTCTCATCACCCACGAGCTTGTATGATAAGGCAATATAATCGGTTAATTCATTAATAAGAACACTCGGACATCGTTCGCTATTGTCCTTAATGCTGCGGCCACAATAACTGATGTAAAGTTTCTTCTGGGCACTTAACATGGCTTCTAAAAATAAATACCGATCATCATCGCGTCGACTTCTGTCGCCCTTTTGATGATTGCTTGCCATTAAATCAAAGCCAATTGGCGCAATGCTTCGCGGATAAACGCCATCGTTCATGCCCAAAATACACACCACTTTAAACGGCACAGAACGCATTGGCATTAACGTACAAAAATTAAGTTTACCTGCTAAAAATCGCTGGCTGGCAGAACCTGCATCGAGCTTTCCAGACAGATGTGCAAACAATACCTCATGGCTAATTTCTAGCTCAAAATCAGCCAGCAATAATTCTTGCGTCAATGATTCTAAAGCCTGATGAATAATACTTAACTCATTGTCATTTTCTATCGATGATTGATAGAACTCAGTGAGCATAGACTCAATTAACTCACGCCACTGGGCGATCGTTTTATCACCATCTAACGCTTGGCTAAAGCGGATGATAAGCTCGACAAAATAACTTAACTGACCTAAATTTTCAGCCGCTAATCCGACGGTTTCTGGATAGGCTAGAATGCCCTGCCACAAATTAACGTTATCGGTATTTAATGGATCAGACTCTTGCTGAGAGTAGCCTTTGAACATCCGATTTAAACCAAACAACCAACTGTTGGTATAAACGCCTTCGTCGCCGAGCCCTTGGCGGATGCCAGATTCATCAATCCAACGTTTCAATGATTCAATATGTCTGGTATCTAATTCGAACTGCGCCATGATGGCAGGTACTTCAAGCAAACTAAATAATTCACTGGCCCCTTTGCGCAAATGCGTTAAAGACATCAAGCTCAGAAAACTCAGGAGAATAGGAAATTCTTGTGCTGCACTGCGATCTGAAATAGAAAAATCAATATAGTGATGGCGATGTGAAAATACCGCTTGAATATACGGACTATAAGCGTTGACATCCGGCATCATCACAACGATATCTTTTGGTGTTAATTCAGGATCGTTTGCCAACATCGCTAAAATTTGATCCCGCAGCACTTCAACTTCCCGCATCGGGCTGTGACAACTGTGAATAGAAATTGAGTCGTCATCATGCGCGATTACGCGGCGTGGGTTTTCTGTTGTTAGATGTTCTTTGGTGCGCGCAATGAACGTACTGTCTTGCAACTCTAAAATATCGTCATTAATAAAGTCTAATAACGATGTTTGTTCACTCGGTACGTAGGCATCTATTTCTTGGGCTTCTAGTTCTAACAACAAGGCCAAATTATCACGCCCTAATTTCCCCATCGATGCGAGTATTGGATTTCCTACCGCTAGCTCACCAAGCGCATTAAATTGCGACTCTTCTAGAAGCTGTGGCACGTGATTAACAGTCGATTGTTCACTAAAATCTTTTACATTTAATTGTTGAAACTGTCTTTTACTGAGCTTAGCCAACCAACGCTCATCAACGATGTCTCCCCAATAATGCTGACACGGATTATTCAGAAAAAAGTGAACGTCGATATGCGATGACATCATTTTTAATGCTTGGAGATATTTCGGCGGTAATGCGGAAATACCAAACACAAAAATCCGTGTTGGCAAGTGCGCCTTAGCCGTTAAGCTTGCAAGTGCTTCAATCAAGTGTTCGTACAAGTTCGCGCGATGATAATGACTTTGGCCGCTGTCTGTGATGACTTCAAATAGCCGCTTCCACAAAATGCCTTGCCAAGGTTTATCGCGACACGTTGAAAAATCTCCCTCTTGCCATGCTTCAATCCATTGCGGGCGATAAACTAAGTATTGGTCGAATATATCCGCAATTTTATAAGCAAGTTGATAGAGTTTTAGCGGTTCATCATCATGGAGGTAATGTGAGAGTTCGCTAAACGCTTCGTCCTCAAGATAACTTGGCAACAACTTAATAATCTGCCATGCCATTGCATCCTTGTTAAAGGCACTGCGTTCGGGCACATCAGGGAGTAAGTCAACAAAGGTCTGCCAGATAAAACTCGCCGGCAGTGGAAACGTCACATTCGCACAGATCCCAAAATCTTTAGCGAGCTCTAATTTTAGCCACTGCGCCATGCCGGGACTTTGTACCAATACTTTTTCAGACTCAAAGGGATTAGACAAAGGTTGCTGCCTAATAATATGCGCTAAGATGCCCTTTAAAACATCCAGTTTATTTGAGTGATAAAGTCTAAACACACATCCTCTGTTAAGTCACTGATTGGAAAGCTTAGATTATCTATGAAAGCAAGCTAAAAAGACAATGTTACTAGCCAATAAAAATCTACTGCTCAATAGTTACACTCATCTTTTTTTATGATATGTTGGATTTTGGTCATATATTACTCTCATAGATATAGTTAGCGTTAAAAGGAATTAAGATGTTTAAGAAGTTGTTAGCTAAAGGGTTGCCGCTAAATAATACCAATAACCTGATTGCTAAATCACTACAGAAAAAATCTTGAATCAGGGACTTATTCAGATGAAAAGAATTCAAGATAAACTGTTAATTCTATTAATTTTGGTTGCATTACTGCCAACTATCGTTACAGAATCTCTCAAGTTTCAGTCAACACGAAGTGAACAAATAAAACAGACTTTTGACGAGTTAGACGCCACACTTTCACATCGGTTAATGTTGATTGAGCAGCTATTTGACCGTGAAATTGGCCAAGCGAATACACTTGCTAAGTCACCGCAAATTATCGACCAAGCCATTATTTTTAATGATCCGCTTAAAGTTGATGACGTCATAGCAGACGACATTGAACAATACCTCATTAGCATTAAAGATAAAGAACACCTTAAAAACATCTACTTAGTTAATACCACTGGCGATATTAGATTTGCGACAGCGACCACCGACGATGTAGGCACTAATATCTATACGGGCCATTATAATGGTTCAACCATGGCAACATTAACCCAAGATGTTATTCGCACTAAAACGGCTCAACATTCTATATTTGAAGCTTATGAAGCGGATGGCAATAGTTTTTCTGCATTCATTGCTCACCCGATAATAAAAAATGACATCATGCTTGGTGCAGTGGTATTTCAAATTTCACCGCAAGTCTTAACCTCTATTTCAGCGGTTGATGCCACCTTAGGCGAAACAGGTGAAGTGATTTTAGCCTACCTAAAGGGCAACGAGGTTCAGTTTTTATCAGATCGACGCTTTGCTCAAAAAAATGCTAAGCCATTAACCATAGAGCTAAATGCTGACATGAGTCATGCGATTCAACGCGCTGTCCAAGGAAACTCAGGACAGGGTGAAACCTTTGATTATCGACTAGAAAAAGTCGCTAGCGTGTGGCGTTACTCACCTAAATACAATATTGGTATTGTAGTGAAAAAAGACATGGTGGAAACCATGGCCAGCATCACGGCGATGCAAGTATCGATTTACGTCATTATATTTGCGATCGCAATTCCATTAGTCATTTTCTCCTACATGGTCGCTCGACATTACACCCGCCCTATCATCAGTATGGTGAGCTCCACCAATGCCATTGCCAGTGGCGACATAGAGCAAGAGTTAGAAGTCACTTCACAAGATGAAATTGGGCAACTTGCCAGCTCCATCAATGAAATGTCCAATCATATTAATCAAGCATTTCAGAATGAAGAAGCAGAGCGCTGGTTACAAGAAGGCATGGTAAAACTGTCTGAAACCATGCGTGGTAACCAAATAAGCACTGATTTAGCAGACAACATCGTTTCATTTGTTTGTAGTTACCTTAATGCTAAAGTTGGCTCGCTCTATATTGTAAAAGATCAAGAGCTTGAATTGGCCGGCGGCTACGCATTTGTCCCTCACTTTGCTAATCAAACCATAGAATTCGGTGATGGTTTAATTGGTCAAGCGGCTATCTCAAAGACAGTCATGACCATTGACGATTTACCAGAAGATTATGTCTCAATAAGTTCAAGTATGGGTGAGATATCACCACAAACATTGATCATATTCCCATTAGTCAAAGATGACGTAGTCATCGGCATCATGGAGCTGGGCTGGTTAGAAAAATCACATCCTGAAGCCTATCGCTATGTTGAAGCAATAACAGAATCGATTGCTACCGCGTTAAGTGTGTCAGAATCCCATCAAAAATTACAAGAGTTGCTCGACCAATCTCAACAGCACATGGAAGAATTGCAAGTGCGTGAGGAGGAGCTACGCGCCATCAATGAAGAAGTTGAGCAACGCTCTACGCAACTCGCCAACTCACAGAAAAAACTAGAACAACAGTCACAAGAACTTCAAGCGACGAATGAAGCGCTGGAGCACAAAAATACTGCCATTGAAACAAAGAACGCAGAAATTGAGAAATCACGTCAAGAAATCACAGAAAAAGCAGATCAACTAGAAGCATCTAGTCGATACAAGTCTGAATTCTTAGCGAATATGTCCCATGAACTGCGTACACCACTTAACTCGATGTTGATTTTGTCGCGAATTCTCGCAGACAACGAAGAAGGTAATTTAGATGATGACCAAGTAGAATCGTCAAACGTCATTCATCGTAGTGGCCAAGAGTTATTGTCACTTATTAACGACATTTTAGACTTATCAAAAATTGAAGCTGGCAAAATGGAAGTCTTGTATGAGGCATGTAACGTACGAGATATTACCTATGAACTCAACGGACAATTTAAAGCAATTACCAACGAGAAAGGCCTGAAATTCGACGTTGAAGTGAACAGTGAAGTTCCGGCAGAAATGGCAATTGATGTTCAAAAAGTACAACAGATTTTGAAAAATTTATTGTCAAATGCAATCAAGTTTACGGAAGTTGGCGGCGTAAAATTAGTGGCTAATTACGCACCAGCAGGTCGTAAGTATTCGCAAGATGTACTCAATGAAAACCCAGTGCTAGCCATTTCGATTGTTGATACAGGAATCGGCATTTCTGAAGAGAAACAAAAAGCTATCTTTGAAGCCTTCCAACAGGCTGACGGGTCAACAAGTCGTAAATATGGTGGTACAGGTCTTGGATTAACAATTTCACGTCATTTAACTAGCTTAATAGGCGGTGAATTAGGTGTTGAAAGTATACCTGAACAAGGCAGTACATTTACGCTTTATATTCCAGTGAAAGATGCGGTAGAAAATACAGGGGAAGAAGATGAGCCGCAAATGATTTCATCGGATCCGAGTGCGTTATTGAGTGCATCGATGCCTCATTCGATTGCACCATCGCCTACGCCACAACCGGTCGTGGCGGATACGTCTCCAGTGCCTTCGATAGCTGAAATTAAACACACAATCCAGCCTTCAAACAAGGACAACAAGGTTGTCGTCATCATTGAGGATGACGTTAATTTCTCTAAAGTATTAGCGACACTCGCTAAAAAATCGGGCTTTGATTGCGTATTAGCCAGTACCGGAGCGCAAGGAATTAGTCTTGTTAAAGAACACAAACCCTGTGGCGTAATTCTTGATCTAGGGCTACCTGACTTGCCTGGCGCTGACATTCTCGATATTTTAAAAGAACAACCTGTGACTCGTGACATTCCAGTACATGTTATCTCAGGACATAACAAAACAAACGAACTTACAGACAAGGGCGCTGTTGCCTTCCATCAAAAACCAATTGCAACACAGGAGATTCGAACCTTGCTATTTAGCCTTGTTAAAGAGTCACCAAACCAAAGTGAACAGCAATTAATCGTATTTGACCAAGGCAATTCAAATACTGAAATTGATTTAAAATTTTTAGATAATACCGCAATGAACGTCACCACGGTTAACTCACTTGATGAACTGTCTCATAATTTGGGGAACGCGGGTGATATTGTCAGTGGCATCATTATTAAAACGAGTCAACTCTCTCAATTCCAACTCACTTGGTTAAGCGACAACTATCAATTTAATAGTGAGTCTAAAATTTCCGTCATTGTGTTTGTCGATGCAGATCCAACGCAAGAACAGATCACTACCCTCGCCCAACTCGATTGCCATGTAATTATCGACGGCGCTCACTCAAACGAGCGCTTACACGACGAGGTGCTACTGTTTTTATCAAACGTTGACACAAACGAACCAGCGGCACCATCAACACAGAATACGCAGCCCATGGCACCGGCGCCAACACCGCCACCAAAACCAGCGAATACGAATAACACCGAAGCTAGTTTTGAAGGCTGTGAAGTACTCTTAGTCGATGATGATTTACGAAATACATTTGCCCTGTCCAAAGTACTAAAGAAACAAGGGATGAAAGTTACCTTAGCAGACAATGGACAAATGGCTTTAGATCGCCTTGAAGCTAATAGTGCCATTGATATTGTTTTGATGGATATCATGATGCCAGTAATGGATGGTCATGAGGCAATGCGCCAAATAAGATTACAAGAAAAATACGCTAACTTACCGATTATTGCCCTAACAGCAAAAGCAATGCAGGAAGACAGACGTAAATGCGTCGAAGCTGGGGCAAGTGATTACCTGACCAAACCTGTAGACATAGACAAACTTATTGCCATGATGCGAGTTTGGCTATATCAAGAAGTGACGTAACCTGTGTCAGAAAAAGTGAGTGAAAGTAAACTGTCGACCAGTGATGAGATTGAATATCAGTTAGTGTTGCACGCTATAAAATTAACATACGGTCATAATTTTGATGATTATGCCCAAAAATCATTAAAACGCCGATTAGAATATCATGTTGAAAAATATGAATTCGAAAGTCTAACAGACATGATTAAGCCGATAGTGCATGATGAAGCGTTTTTTGAAAATTTATTAAATACCGTGTCAGTTCCCGTCACAGAAATGTTTCGTGATCCGCTATTTTTTAGGACATTACGAGAAAAAATACTACCGCTATTGAAAACCTATCCTAGCGTCAACATTTGGCATGCAGGATGTGCGACAGGTGAAGAGGTTTATTCAATGGCAATTATGTTGGAAGAGGAAGGACTCTACGACAATTGCAATATATACGCGACTGATTTCAATGCTAATTCATTGAAAATAGCGCAAAGCGGCATTATTAATTATGGCCGCATGCAAAAATACACTGAAAACTACTACCTCGCTGGCGGTAAAAAAAGTTTTTCAGATTATTACGACAGCCATGAAGATGGCATCGTGATGGATAAAGAATTAACACGCAATGTGACGTTTGCAAAGCACAACTTGGCCAGTGACAGCGTATTTGGTCAATTTCATCTGATACTTTGTCGAAATGTGATGATTTATTTCGGTAAATCGCTGCAAGAAAGCGTCTTTTCACTATTTAGTGAAAGTATATTGCCGTTAGGATACCTGTGTTTAGGTAGCCATGAGTCACTTGATTACTCACGGGCCCTGACACGCTATGAAACCGTTTTTGATAAACATAAGATTTATCGTAAAAAGCAGTAGTTATAGCCTTTTATAGCTAAAAGGACTTAGTCAAATAACGGATATTTGTTAAATGAAGGAATTAGCCATGGAACACCAGCGACCGAAAATATTACTGGTCGATGACAGACCAGAGAACTTGTTTGCATTGGAGCAAACATTGAAGCCGCTCAATGCTTCTCTCACCCGCGCCATGTCGGGAGAAGAGGCGTTGTCTCAAGTTCTCCGACAACAATTTGCATTGATCTTAATGGATGTGCAGATGCCAGGCATGGACGGCTTTGAAGCGGTGAGTCTAATGCGAGACTATGACGACACCAAAAATGTGCCAGTCATTTTCGTCACCGCAATTTCCAAGGAGCGTCAGTTTGTTGAGCAAGGTTATGAATCAGGCGCGGTAGATTACTTATTTAAACCCATTGCTCCTGGTGTGCTATTAAGTAAAGTTAAAGTATTTTTGGAGCTTGAAAAACAACGTATTGAACTAGAAGAAGCCGTTCAACAAAATAGACAAATGGCGGCGCATAACGAAACAGTCCTTGACTGTATCATCGAAGGAATTATTTCATTTAACAGCCGAGGTATTATTGATTGGGCAAATCCAACAGCGCTGCGGTTGCTTGGTATGACTCTGCCACAGGTAGCCAAATCAAAGTTATTTGATTTATTTCATCTCGATCAAAACCAACCACCGATTCAATGGGACGATTTTACTCAAACTAACGAATCAGGCTCACACGCCCAAATTAGAAACTGTGATTATTTATTAAAACGTCCAGACTGCACCACTTTTCCGGTTGAATTTTCAATGTCCGGATTCACTGAATACATTCAAGACGGCGGTGTATTTTCATTCCAAGATATTACTGAACGTAAGTGGGCTGAAGATGAGCTTATTCGTTTGGCACAAGAAGACTCGTTAACCCAATTGCCCAACCGTGCACTCTTCCATGAGTTTTTACGTGTTAGTCTTCAGGAACGAGTGCGTGACAATGGTAACTTAGCTTTGCTCATGCTCGACATGGATGACTTTAAACGTGTCAATGACACCTTAGGGCATGATGTTGGTGATAAATTACTACAATCGGTGTCAGCTCGTTTAGAAGAATGTTTACGCCAAGGTGATTTAGTTGCCCGTCTGGGTGGTGATGAATTTGGCATTATTCTACCTGTAATTAGAAAATCTGATGATGCAGGACGCGTTGCTAACAAAGTATTGGAGTCCTTCAAAAAACCTCATCAACTCGGTAGTTACACCCTAACAGTTGGCGCAAGCATTGGCATTACAACCTTCCCTGAAGGCGGTAAGGACATTAAAGAGTTAGTTAAATCGGCAGATACCGCGATGTATCATGCGAAAGGTACCGGTCGAAACAATTTCCAATTCTTCTCCCGAGAAATGCAAGAACGAGTACTTGCAAAAGATACCCTTGAAAAAGAGTTAATTATTGCACTTGAAGAACGTCAATTTGAAAGCCATTACCAACCAAAAATCGCTTCAAATGGTGACTTAACTGGGTATGAAGCGCTAGTTCGCTGGCAGCACCCTACACGAGGAATGGTATTTCCTGGTGATTTTATCGAGCTTGTCGAAGAAACGGGGCTGGTGGTTGAATTGGGCAAACAAATGCTTGAAATGGCCTGCGCCCAAAATAAAAAGTGGATTGATGAAGGCATTGTCGCTGAAAATACGACAGTCGCGGTCAATGTATCAGTTAGACAACTCAGTGAAAAATCACTGGTAAAAACCATTCAAGACGTATTGGCTCAAACCAATCTACCGCCTGAGTGTTTAGAAGTGGAAATCACTGAATACACCATGATGAATGATGTCGAGCATGCGATTGTCGTGCTAACACAATTACGTGACTTAGGCGTAAAAATCGCGATTGATGATTTTGGTACGGGTTATAGCTCACTCACTTATTTATCAAAACTACCACTCAATACATTAAAAGTTGACCAATATTTTGTAAACGGTATTGGCGAAGATCCCGGTGATGAATCGATTGTAAAAGCCACAATCAATTTGGCCCACAGTTTAAATCTACAAGTGACCGCAGAAGGCGTTGAAACGGATGAACAACGTAAATTCCTCATTGCCAACAAAGTCAATTACTTACAAGGGTACTTTTTTTCGAGACCGCAGAGTTCAAGTAATTTAGAGCAATGGATAGTGGAACAAAACTTTTCTAATATTCCACAAACGCCGGTTATTTGATAGCAACAAAAAAAGGCGCTTAATACATTAAGCGCCTTATGAAAAACAATCAAACAGCGTTACGGATTCGTCAATAAAAACGCCACAAGTTCATCTAATTGCTTTTCAGTCGTCATACCGTTTTCTTTTGCAGCTTTTGGCACATTAGACAACAACACACGGTACTTATCATTAACAATTAAATCTGGCGTAAAACGTACTTTATCATCAGAGGCTTTATTCACCATGGCGCGCACTACATCAACAGTTGCTTCGTTATTCATTGTATCTTTAAACGTTTGAGCATCAACGCCTAAGGTACCAAACACATCACGTAATTGAGCATAATCACCAAGAAATTTTTCTTGCACAAAATGACTATCAAAAACCGTTGCCACAAACGCCTCTTCCACTCCTAACTTCTGCGCTGCCACAACCCCAAAGGTCATTGCTTTACCCCAGTCAGGTCGCTGTTGTGGCAAGAAAATCACATGTGAACGTTTAAACGCTACATCTTTAGCCAACGAGCCTTTTAGCGACTTAATTAATGGTTCAGTACGATAACAATGGCCACAATATAAAGAAAAGTGCTCGATGATTTGTGGACTCTTTGATGGTGTTTTACGCACCACTTCATAGTCTTTGCCCAATTGAAAACTAACAGCAGTCTCTTTAACCGTTTCTTCAGCAGACGGTGAACACGCAATGGTGCCAGCGAGCAACACCATTAAAGAGCTAGCTTTAACAACTTTTAATAACGACATAAATTTCTCGATTTTAATAAATTCCGTCAAATTCTAACCCACCAGCTACTATATAACCAGCGTAATAACAGCGCTAAGCGCGTTGATTTGGAAAGAAATTAACTAATCAGAGCAGCCACTTCAAAAAAATGCTGTATAGTAGCCAACAATTTCCAAAACCCACATTAATCTAACCAAAAGATAAGAGTTAAATCGATGATTATTAAGCCTAAAATTCGTGGTTTCATTTGTACGACCACTCACCCAAAGGGTTGTGAAGCTAACATTCTAAAGCAAATTGAATTCACTAAAGCGCAGCCAAAATTACAAGATGCCCCAAAAAACGTATTAGTCATTGGTTCATCAAGTGGTTACGGAATGCCTTCTCGCATCAGCGCTGCATTTGGCGGCGGTGCCAACACCATTGGTGTATTCTTTGAAAAAGAACCAACAGAGCGCAAGCCAGGCAGTGCCGGTTACTACAACGCAGCAACATTTGATAAAGCAGCGACAGAAGCAGGCTTATATGCCAAAAGCTTTAACGGCGATGCGTTTTCTCACGAAGCGAAAGCAAAAGTTATCGACGCCATTAAAGAAGATTTGGGCCAAATTGACCTGATCATCTACTCACTTGCCGCACCTGTACGTAAAATGCCAGAAACTGGCGATATCGTGCGTTCATGCCTAAAACCAATTGGTGATACTTACACGTCTACGGCGATTGATACCAACAAAGACACCATCATCGAAGCGTCAGTTGAACCAGCAACAGAGCAAGAAATCAAAGACACTATTACCGTTATGGGTGGTCAAGATTGGGAACTTTGGGTTAATACACTTCACGAGGCAGGTGTATTAAGTGATACGTGTAAAACTGTTGCCTACAGCTACATTGGTACTGAGTTAACATGGCCTATCTATTGGGACGGTGCACTTGGTAAGGCAAAAGAAGATTTAGATCGCGCAGCGACAGAACTTAACAACAAACTATCAGCAACGGGCGGCCAAGCAAACGTTGCTGTGCTAAAGAGTGTTGTAACACAAGCAAGTTCAGCCATTCCTGTAATGCCACTGTACATTGCAATGGCGTTTAAAATCATGAAAGAAAAAGGCATTCATGAAAGCTGTATGGATCAAGTATTCCGCTTATTTAGCACGCAATTATATAATGGCGGCAGCGAAGTAAACGTTGATGACAAAAACCGTTTCCGTCTTGATGACTGGGAATTACGTGACGACGTACAACAAGCTTGTCGTGACATTTGGCCACAAGTAACAACAGAAAACCTGTTTGATTTAACGGATTACGCTGGTTACAAAAAAGAGTTTTTACAACTCTTCGGCTTTGAAGTTGACGGCGTTGATTACGATGCTGATGTTGACACCCTTGTCGATTTTGACGTTAAAGCAATCTAAACCTGCTTAATCGTTCTTTAAAACCTCAATCGGTATGACTGGTTGAGGTTTTTTATTGTCATTTTTTCTTTACACACTACTTCACAACACGCCAACAAAATATTTCAACAATTGACTCCATAAATAGTGTTCACCACCGTAAAACTACGTTAGATTAGCTGCATCGAATTTATTACGGCGTAACGCCTATCTCAATTAGGAAAATCATTATGTTAGAGCAATTATCCCCTTTGCCTGCTGATCCAATTTTAGGGCTGCTAAAGGCCTATGGTGAAGACACCAACCCACAAAAAGTTGATTTGGGTGTCGGCGTTTTTAAAGACGACAATGGACACACTCCTATCTTAGATTGCGTAAAGACTGCCGAACGTCAACGCACCGACACTGAAACGTCTAAAATCTATATTGGGCCGACCGGTGAAGCGGCATTTAACGAATACATGACCCAATTAATTTTTGGCCAACACCAAGCCATTCTAGATAATCGAACGCGTACCATATCAACACCTGGTGGTACGGGTTCACTACGCGTTGCTGGTGAGTTTATTAAAGCCTGTAAACCTAATGCGAAAATTTGGTTATCAAACCCAACATGGGCAAATCACAATGGCCTTTTTAGTGCTGCTGGGTTAACCATCGAGTCTTATCCTTACTATAATTACGAATCAAAATCCCTCGATTTTGATGCCATGCTAACAACCCTCGCGGCAGTGCCAGCGGGTGATGTTGTATTACTCCACGCATGTTGCCACAACCCAAGCGGTATGGATCTATCAAAAGAGCAATGGCAACAAGTCACCCAACTTGCCAAACAAAACGGTTTTACACCGCTCATTGATATGGCCTATCAAGGTTTTGGTTTAGGATTAGACGAAGACGCCTACGGCCCTCGTCTTATGGCTCAAGAACTTGACGAATTATTACTATGTAGCTCTTGCTCAAAAAACTTTGGGCTCTACCGCGAGCGCATTGGTGGTTTTACACTGATTGCCAAGGATCCTGCAACCGCAGATGTAGCTCACTCAGTCGTACTTTCAGTTGTTCGTAGCATTTACTCAATGCCACCGGCACATGGTGCCGCGCTTGTAAGCACTATATTGTCTAATAGCGATTTAACGGCGCAATGGCACGATGAGCTTGCCATCATGCGTGAGCGCATTAGCAACAATCGTCATCTGTTAGTCGACGCACTAAAGGCAGCTGGCGTAGAGAGAGACTTTAGCTTTATTACCAAACAATCAGGCATGTTTTCGTTTTTAGGTATAACCCCTGAACAAGTTAGCACCTTAATCAATGATTACAGCATTTACATGGTTGATTCGAGCCGAATATCTATTGCCGGTATTAGTAAAGACAACGTCAAGTATCTTGCGCAATCTATCGCCAAGGTCATTGCGTAACACTGACAAAAGTTGATCTTTATCACACAAAAGACACTAAGTGAATTTAGTGTCTTTTTATACAGCCACCCCCAACAAGACATTTAACTTAAAACAAACAAAAACTTAACAAACGGAACTATCCGGAATTAAACTCTTGTTTAAATGTTCATTGCATTTTTCTTTCATATTTTTCCAGCAAAATCGAAATCCCCTACTACAGTTAGTGCTAACAAAATGCAATAACGTTACTGCTATCACAACGGTTACCTATCCGCGTAATACAGTCACAAATTTCAGAGAATTTAGACGTACTGATGAAATCTATTGATCCAATACATTCCCCTTAAAATCAAAACTGATCTGATGACAGTGTGCTTTGCGCTGTGATTAGGCTTTTTTACTTTAAATAAATGTATTCATTTTGTTAAAAATAGCGGCGCTATATCCATAGTCGTTGGAAATGCTTGAATTTATGGCGAGAATAAAATGTGAGCTACAAGGCGCGCGATTGATTTCCACATGGATGTGGACATTAGAGCAACGCAGGACGCACGTTGCCGAGTAATAGCTAGCTATTAGGATTGATCGCAACGCAGTAGATGGCATTTTAGGCCACTATAAAACAAGCATCTTCATTGATTATGGGTATATATGCGTTTCGTACTAAAAATAATAATAGACACCAGTAATCTAGAGAGATGATTATTCGCGTGTCTCACAAGGAAATTAATAATATGTCTAGCAAATTATTAAAAACCTCGTTAGCAATTCTCCCGCTAACGATTTCACTAAACATTGCCGCCAAAGGTAATGATCCACTAACCCAACAACAATGGCATTTAAAAAATAAAGGGCAAGCAGCATTCTCTGCGGCCGGTGGTGTCAAAGGCAGTGATCTAAATGTTCGAACAGCCCATAAAAAGGGCATTAAAGGCCAAGGCGTCAAAGTCACCGTAATCGATACAGGCGTAGAAATTGCCCATAAAGATTTAGCGGCTAATATCACGAGTGGCTCAAGAAACCTTGTTGATGGGACTAATGATCCCGTTGACGATAATGGACACGGCACAGCAGTAGCCGGAATAATTGCAGCGGTTGGTTATAACAACGAAGGTGTTCGTGGTATCGCCCCTAGCGCAAAAATTAATGGCTTCAACTTTTTAAGTGAACAAAGCTTAACCTCATACCTTGCCTCACATGGCGAGAGTGAAGGAACTAAAGATTCAAACGTGTTTAATCAAAGCTACGGTGGTGGAGATATATTCCCAAGAGCTTACGATCTCGAAAACGACTTAGAGTTAGCCATTATAGAATCGAGCATGAAACGCGTTAGCATGAATAATGACAGTGGCCGCGGTGCGGCATTCGTCAAATCTGCTGGTAATGGTTACAACTGGTTCCGTTATGGTGATTTTGCAATCTTGCCAGGTAACTATTTTAGCGCAAGTGATGATGGCGAGATCCGCAACGACGGCATGCCAATGGAAAATAGCAATGCCGAAATCTCAGATTCAAATTTCTGGAACATCGTTGTCAGTGCGTTTAACGCATCAGACAAACTCTCTAGTTACTCATCGGTTGGCTCTAACGTCTTTATGACGGCAACAGGCGGTGAATTTGGTGAAGATACTCCTGCCATGGTGACCATTGATTTAATGGGCTGTGATGCAGGATTTAATACCACCAATGAAGAAGCAACCAACAATCTTCATGGCGGAACCGATATTGATCCAACCTGTGACTACACAAGCGTCATGAATGGCACATCATCAGCAGCGCCAAGCATGTCAGGCGCAATTGCCATGGTGATGTCTGCCAACAAAAAGATTACAGCCCGTGACGCCAAACATATCTTGGCTAAAACAGCCTCTAAGGTTGATAAGAAAAACGCAGGTGTTGAATTACCATTCACCGATGCCGACGGCAATGAAGCAACTTATCAAGCAATCGACGGTTGGAAGAAAAACGGCGCAGGGTATAACTACCACATGTTCTACGGTTTAGGAAAACCTGATGTATCTAAAGCCGTTAGCATGGCCAAGCGTAAAGGTAAAAAGCAATACAAAAAGTTACCTAAGTTAAAAACAACGCCTTGGATGAACCGCAATACTCACCTTGAAATTCCTGATGCCAACACCACAGGTGCCACTTCGATGTACAACGCGAATGTCCATAATAAATTCGTCATTGAAGGTGTACAAGTCAAAGTCGATATTGACCATGCCCGCATGAGTGACTTATCAATTGAGTTAATTTCACCAGCAGGCACACGCAGCGTATTAATGACGCCAAAATCAGGGGCATTCCTTGGTCAAAACGCCATTGCGGTACCCATTACCAGCATGCGTGATCAGCTCATGTTATCGACTAACTTTTACGGCGAGAAAGCACGTGGTAACTGGCGCTTAAAAGTTGTTGATGTTGGCGGTGAAGGTGACGGAGAGTGGTTGCTATTTGATTTAGCCACTGGCGAGCAAACACCTATGTCACCAGATAATAACTCAGAGCCTGGCGCTTTAACCAATTGGTCAATTCGCTTCTTCGGTCATCAAGGAAAATAATTATGAAAAAAATTACATTATTAGCAGCTAGCGCACTTATGAGTGCCACCGTCATGGCCAGCGACCTACCGCAACTTAGCAACAGTGAATTGGCCACCACAAACGTGACGGTTGGCTCAGTAGAAATCAATGGTGTTAAGTTTAATAAAGTGGTGTCAAACAGTGCTTTAGTAAACAACACTATGATGTCTCAACGCTCTTTTCAACCGGGGCTTTATCAAGGTGATTTGTTACAGCGAAACAAAATAAGTGCCGTAGAACGAGTGAGCGGAAATTTATTGATTTCCACGTCAAATATGTCGAAGTTGCAAGCATTGGCTAAAGCTCACAACCTTGAGGTTCACTCTACGTATGGCAACATCGCTATATTAAAAGCGCCCTTGGGTAGTGAATTGTTATCAACAATGAGCGCATTACGTGCGGCTGATGCTCAAACAGGCACCGTTAAGCGAATTAACTTAGAACGCATTTCAAATACATTACGTCCTGAGTAATCATTACCTTCCACAGCAAAACGCATCATTTGATGCGTTTTTTTATGCAGTAAACATCAACTTCAATGCTATTCACATCACAAAATGGTAAACCGCTTATAAGAAAAAAGAGTGATTTATCACCAATTGAACCATCATTAATTGGCACATTTACAATAGAAAGGTATTATAAATAGATAAGCAGCTATCTCAAAGTAGTATCGTGAAGCCTGCAACCATCTAAATCTGATGCTAGCGACCCCAATAATGAATAACGTTGAACAAATGTTACTACCGTCTATCACGGTAAAAAATGGGGTATTAAAAGGATGTAATACCGTATTTAGTGAGCGTTTCGGCTATCAAGCCCAAATGCTTAGTGGTTATCAACTGAAAGATCTACTGACCTTTGATAGTGTAAACGCTCAAAGTTATTCAACGATTGAATGGCTAATGCAACATATTAATGAACCACAACACGGTTTATTAAAAAATCGCCACTACTACGAACTCCCTGTTGAAGTTGTATGCCAACGTTCAACGGTTGACGAATCGTGTTATGACGTATTTTTTAGAGTGCTCGAAGACAAATCCATTGATAGCGTGACAGGCCTACCTAATGGTTGGGCAATGAGCTGTCGCGCGAACCATTTACTCACGTTACCCCCCAAGAAAGCACCGCAACTAGCAGTGATTATTTTTAGAGTCGATAACTTTTCAACGCTAAACTTTCGCCAAGGTTATAACGTTGGTGATGAATACCTAGAAACCCTTGGTAAAAAACTCGTTGCCTTGTTTGGTGATGACTACCTCGTCGTGCGATTTTCCAATGCAAAGTTCGGCATCTTAGTAGAAGATCATCAACACGTATCAAAAGTTGATTTTGAAACGCTAGTAACCAATAAATGCCAAGCAATTTGTGACATGACCAAACACCCCATGCAACTTTCTGACAACGTGAACGTGCATAAAAGTTTCAGTGTTGGTGTCAGTGAACTTACCGCCAAATATTCTAGCTATTTTGCAATGGAAATTGCCACTGAAACAGCAATGCATCAAGCAGCAAAATTTAGTAATTCCAAGTTTATATTCGCCACCAGCGAATTAACCAACAAATTATTGATGCGTAAACTAATTATCGATGACTTTCCGCAAGCCATCGCCAAACAGCAGATAACACAACATTATCAGCCGCAATATTGCTTAGCCTCCAAAAAATTAATGGGACTCGAAGCGCTTTCACGCTGGCATCACAAAGAGCTGAGTCATATATCCCCTGCTTTTTTTGCGTCTATCGCAGAAGATATCGGACTCAATTTTGAATTTGACCTCTACGTATTACGACAAGTATGCCAACAGGTAAAAACATGGCTTGATGACGGATTTAATGTGCCACGTGTATCAGTCAATGTTTCATTCAAGTCTTTAGAAATGCCTGAATTTGTAAAGCGTGTAACACAAATTATCGACACCAGCGCCTGCCCTGCAAATTTAATTGAAATTGAAGTGACTGAAACCACTAGTATCAACAACATTAACAACCTTATTAACCATGTACGCCAAGTTAAAGCGCTAGGTATTCACATTGCTATAGATGACTTCGGTGTTGGCTACTCATCACTGAGTCTCATACGTCGGTTACACAATGTTATCGACAAACTTAAGTTAGACAAAAGCCTTATCGACAACCTTTGTCACGCACAAATTGACCAAGAGTTTATTCGACACATTATCGAACTCGGTAATGTTCTTGGGCTTGATGTACTCGCCGAGGGTATTGAACATCACGACCAACAGTCCTTATTGCAGCAATTAGGCTGTAAATTCGGTCAAGGTTATTTCTTTGAAAAACCACAGCCACCAGCACAGATTGTAAGCTACTTAGAGAATTACCAGCAACAAGTTGTGTTAAAACAATAGCAAATATCACCTTGGGCTCTTTCACCAGTACGAGCCCACGAACTTCCCTTTTAATCTGTTAGACAAGTATTACTTGTATCTCTATTTATTCTAGCGTTTAATAGACCGACTAATCAGTCAATTTAGGTTGAGTTATGACCACCACTTCGCAAAATGTTACTCCAATCGATAGCTCAATAGCGCTTTCACAATTACTAACAATCCAAAAACAAGCTTTTGTCAGTGCGCCGATGCCAAGTGCGCAGCAGCGCATTGAATTACTGAAACAGCTAAAATCTGCATTACTTGAGCACCAACAGGCCTTAATTGATGCGATGGCACAAGATTACGGTAAGCGTCCGACAAACGATTCATTGATTGGCGATATTCTGCCGTGTGTGATGAATATTAATTACACCATTAAGCGTTTAAAAAAGTGGATGAAACCTAGCCGACGTCACGCGGGCTTATTGTTATCGCCAGCGACTGTGCGTGTTGAATATCAGCCATTGGGCGTTGTCGGAATCATGGTGCCGTGGAACTTTCCTGTCATGTTATCTATTGGTCCACTTATTACCGCACTTGCCGCGGGAAATCGTGCAATGCTAAAGCTGTCTGAATTCACACCTCATACTAATCAAGCCATTATTGCGATGCTTGCTAGCGTATTTAGCAACGATCATGTCGCTGTTGTCGAGGGCGAAGCGGATGTAGCAGCCCAATTTTCGGCACTGGCGTTTGACCATTTAATTTTTACAGGCTCCACCACTGTTGGACGTCACGTGATGCGCGCCGCCGCAGAAAACCTAACGCCAGTAACCCTTGAACTTGGCGGGAAATCACCAGCAATTGTCGCGCCTGACATTCCTATAGCAACGGCTGTTGAACGGCTCATTTTTGGAAAATGCTTAAACGCAGGGCAAATTTGTATCGCCCCTGATTACGTTTTCTGCCCGCGAGGAAAAATTGATGAGTTTGTCACTGAATATAAGAAACAGTTTGTCGCCATGTATGGTAACAAGGAACACCGAGAAGATTACGGCAATATCATTAATGATGCCCAACACCAACGTTTGTTGTCATGGCTTGATGACGCACAACTAAAGGGCGCGACTATTACACCCGCGAACGACTTGGTTGTAGATAAATCGTCCCGCAATATGGCAACACAATTAGTCACTGACACCAATGACGATATGTTGTTAATGCAACAAGAGATTTTTGGTCCGATTTTACCGATATTACCCTATGACGAACTCGCCGACGTTGTTAATTATATTGCCAAGCGCCCTCACCCACTGGCGCTTTACATCATGAGTTTTGATAAATCAACCCAGCGTTATTTACTCGACAACACTCATTCTGGCGGTGTCTGTATCAATGATACCATTATGCATGTTGCCGCCGACGATGCGCCCTTTGGCGGCGTTGGAGAGTCAGGCATGGGACACTATCATGGCCGCGAAGGCTTCTTAACCTTTTCAAAAGCTAAAACGGTATTGTCACGGGGTAAACTCAACACAGGTAAACTTGTTTTTCCGCCGTATGGCACTTGGATTCAAAAACTGATGATCAAGATGTTTGTTCGCTAATGAGTAAAGTAACCAAACGTGATCTATTGCTGAGCAGCGCGTTAACGCTGTTTAGTGAACAAGGTATTCACAGCACCTCTACCGCGTCTATTGCCAAACATGCAGGCGTTGCTAATGGCACTTTATTTCATCATTTTGACAATAAACAATCTCTGGTATCTTCATTGTATATTACCAGTAAACAGCAACTAGCCAGCGCGTTAGTATTAAGTGATGATTTGTTGTCACAACCACTAAGACAACAAGTCGAGTCTTTGTGGCACTTTGCACTAGATTGGGCAATTTCACACCCCTGCCAACTAATTTTCTTTCAGCAAGTAGCGACAGAAAGTGCCCTGCCACAAACACAACGAATTGAAGCCATGAAAACGGAATTATCTATTTTGGAGTTGATGATTACGCTTGGCCAATCACAAGAGATTATTGTGAAATACCCGCTCGATTTATTGTTAGATCATTGCCAATCTCAGATGATCGCTAGCGGATTATTTTTTATTAATAATCAGTCATTAATAGCCAACAGTGATTATCGTGATAATGCCTTTAACTTGTTTTGGCGAGCCATTGCCATTGATGCGTAAATCAGTATTTAAGATCGGCGCTGTGATATGCATTGGCTTTGTCATTTCAGTCACCTTGGTTGCAATGACGCTCCCTAAAATTCAGCAAACATTATTGGTTAGTTACTTCACCGCGCTGAACCTAATCACAATGTTATTTACGTGGCAAGATAAATCAGCAGCCATAAAAGACATGCCGCGGATCAGTGAGTTACGATTCTATGTATTGGCGTTTTGTGGGGGCTGGCCGGGTGGTTATTTCATTCAACAAACCAGGCGTCACAAAACGCAAAAGCAGCCATTTAGAACAATTTATTGGGCATGTAGTTGGCTAAATATTATTGTTTGCCTCGTTTTACTAACGCTATACAACCCTGAATGGTGTGTGATTAATGAAAATTGGCTCATAGTGCTGCAAGCCAAATTTTGGCCATAAAAAAACCCGCCGTTTAACGAGCGGGTTTATCAGTAAATTTAATAACGCTTATTTAACTTTACTGAATAACAATGAACCGTTTGTGCCACCAAAACCAAATGAGTTACAAAGCACATGATTTAATTCTTTCTTACGTGCACCTTCAGTGACGTAATCTAAATCACAGCCTTCATCAGGATTATCTAAATTGATGGTTGGTGGCATAATTTGATCGCTTACCGCTAGCGCTGAGAAAATCGCTTCAACTGAACCCGCAGCACCTAATAGGTGACCAGTCATCGACTTAGTTGAGCTAACCGCTAGCTTGTATGCGTGATCACCAAATACTGATTTAACAGCCGCAGTTTCAGCTTTGTCACCTGCATGCGTCGACGTGCCGTGAGCATTAATGTAACCAATGTCTTCTGGTGCAACACCAGCATCGCTTAATGCATTAACCATTGCAGCAGCTGCGCCAGCGCCATCACTTGGTGGTGATGTCATGTGATGTGCGTCACCGCTCATACCAAAACCAGTTAACTCAGCATAAATTTTTGCACCACGTGCTTTAGCATGTTCGTATTCTTCTAATACCATCATGCCAGCGCCTTCACCCATCACAAAGCCATCGCGATCTTTATCCCAAGGGCGAGAAGCTTGTTGTGGGTTATCGTTATTCGTTGATAATGCTTTAGCTGCACCAAAACCGCCTAAGCCAAGTTCTGTCGTCGCTGCTTCTGCACCGCCAGCAACCATGACATCAGCGTCACCGTATGCAATCATACGAGCCGCATGGCCAACATTATGTACACCAGTCGTACATGCTGTTGTAATTGCAATGTTTGGACCTTGGAAGCCATAGCGAATTGATAAGTTACCGGCAATCATGTTGATGATAGTACCCGGCACGAAAAACGGAGAAATCTTACGCACGCCTGTTTTAGCCATTTGAGCATGGGTCGATTCGATTAATCCTAAACCGCCCATACCAGAGCCAATCGCAACACCGATGCGCGGTGCATTATCACTAGTAACTTCAATGCCACTATCTTCGATAGCTTGTACACCAGCAACCATGCCAAATTGGATGAATTTATCCATTCGACGCGCTTCTTTTTTAGGTAAGTAAGGTTCCATATCCAAATCTTTTACTTCACCCGCAAAGTGTGTGCTGTAGATACTTGTATCGAATGCTTTAATAATATCGATACCGCTTTTGCCTTGTAATACACTGTCCCAGCTTTCTGCAACAGTATTACCAACAGGAGAAACCATGCCCATACCTGTTACTACAATACGACGTTTTGTCATCTCAACCCTTCCAAATTTATTGAATTCTTGCTGCTATTTGCTTCAAACTATCTTTAAATGTATTAATTTGTAGCAAATAACACCGATCGTGTTTATTTCATTTAGCGCTAGATACAACAAAGGCGGCAAAAGCCGCCTTTTCAATGCAAAGGTTAAATTAACCTTGAGCGCTGTTTACGTAATCAATAGCAGCTTGAACTGTAGTGATTTTTTCAGCTTCTTCGTCTGGAATCTCAGTGTCGAATTCTTCTTCTAGAGCCATTACTAGCTCAACTGTGTCTAGTGAATCAGCACCTAGGTCATCAACAAATGATGCGCCGCTAACTACTTCTTCTTCTTTAACACCTAGTTGTTCAACAACAATTTTCTTTACGCGTTCTTCAATGCTCATGGCAATTTTTCCTGTTTTTACAGAGTCATAAAATATGGGGCTAGTTTAGAGGATTAACCAAACAAATCAATATCTGAAATGCTGGTCAAACCAGAATTTAACGGCATTATCGCCGAAATTTACCCCAATTTGTAAACAAATACTCAAAATTTATTATTCTAATGCGCTAAATCAATTTAGCCCATGTACATACCACCGTTTACATGCAACGTTTCACCGTTGATGTAAGCAGCCATGTCAGATGCTAAGAAAGCAACTGCGCCGGCAATTTCTTGTGGTTTCCCTAAACGATTTGCAGGTACTTTAGACAAGATAGTGTCTTTTTGCTCATCGTTTAATTCCTCAGTCATATCCGTTTGGATGAAACCAGGAGCAACAGTATTTACTGTAATGCCACGAGATGCAACTTCTTGTGCTAAAGATTTTGTAAAACCAAGTAAACCGGCTTTAGATGCACAGTAGTTTGCTTGGCCAGGGTTACCTGAAGAGCCAACGACAGAGCCGATATTAATGATACGGCCTTCGCGTTTTTTCATCATGTGACGTAAAACAGCTTTAGAAATCTTAAACACTGAATTTAGGTTAGTAGTGATGATGTCATCCCACTCTTCATCTTTCATACGCATCATTAGGTTGTCGCGCGTGATCCCAGCATTATTAACTAGAATATCAACGCCACCAAAATCAGACTTAATCGAGTCAAATAAGGCTGCAATAGAATCGCTATCAGTAACGTTTAATACTAACCCTTTACCGTGTTCACCTAAGTACTCGCTAATTTTACTTGCGCCATTTTCACTGGTTGCAGTGCCAATAACTGTTGCTCCGCCAGCAGCGAATACTTTAGCGATTTCTTTACCAATACCACGACTTGCGCCAGTTACTAAAACAACTTTTTCTGAAAAATTAAAGCTCATTGTTAACTCCGTTATTTATTTTTCTAAAGCACTAGTTAAGCTCGCAACATCTGTTGTTGCAACGCCGCTAACACTTTTATCAATACGTTTTGCAAGACCAGATAATACTTTGCCCGGACCCACTTCAATTTGTAATGACACATCATTTGCTGCAAAAAACTGTACTGTTTCAGACCAGCGAACAGGGCTAAACAGTTGACGTTTTAATGCTTCTTTTATCGCTACTGGGTCACTTTCAATGGCAACATCAACATTGTTGATCACTTTAAGCGTTGGCGATTTAACGTCAATAGTCTCTAATTGAGCGGCTAGTTTTTCTGCCGCTGGTGACATTAATGAACAATGTGATGGCACTGAAACTGCTAATGGTAATGCACGTTTTGCACCTGCTTCTTTACATAACGCAGAAGCTCGTTCAACCGCTTCTTTATGACCAGCAATAACAACTTGTCCTGGTGAATTAAAGTTCACAGGCGATACCACTTGTTCTTGCGCCGCATCTTCACAGGCTTTAGCAATGGCATCATCGTCTAATCCGATAATCGCTGCCATTGAACCAGTACCTTCAGGCACCGCTTCAAGCATGTATTGACCACGTAGTTCAACTAACTTAATTGCATCTTCAAATGCAATCGCGCCTGCACAGACCAATGCAGAATATTCACCAAGGCTGTGACCAGCTAAAAACTCAGGCTGTTTGCCATTTTGTTCATTCCACACACGCCAAATTGCAACACTTGCCGCTAATAATGCAGGCTGTGTGCGGTCTGTACGATTTAAATCTTCACTAGGACCATCTTGAACCAATGCCCATAAATCGTAACCTAATACGTTAGATGCTTGCGCAAATGTTTCTTGAACAATGGCGTGTTCGCTAGCGATATCGCTTAGCATGCCCAAAGTTTGTGAACCTTGACCGGGGAATACTATCGCCGTTTTTGACATGATAATTATCCTTTATTAAATTTTTATGAAAAATCAATAAACGCGCCTCAGCGCGTTTAGTATTAAATAGATTGACCGTAACTGTTAGAAGCGTACGAGCGCTGAGCCCCAAGAGAAACCAGCACCGAATGCTTCAAGTAGTAACATTTGTCCACGTTGGATTCGACCGTCACGCACCGCTTCATCGAGTGCAATTGGCACTGATGCAGCTGAGGTATTGCCGTGTTTAGCGAGTGTTAAAACAACTTGCTCCATTGGCATTGATAGTTTTTTAGCAGTGGCACTTATAATGCGGTAGTTTGCTTGATGCGGCACTAACCAATCAATATCTGATTTCTCAAGATTGTTAGCGGCTAGCGTTTCGCTCACGACATTACTAAGCTGAGTTACCGCGAACTTAAAGACTTCATTGCCTTTCATTTCAATGAAGCCTTCGATAGGATCTTCAGGATTTTTATGGCGAGGAACTGCTCGTGATTTTAATAAATCACCGTGTTTACCAGCGCTTCGAATATGCGTTGATAAAATACCCGGCTCTTCGCTTGCCGTTAATACAGCAGCACCTGCGCCATCGCCAAATAAGATAATGGTTGAGCGATCTTCCGGATGACATAAACGTGATAATACGTCAGCACCAATCACAAGAATGTTCTTAGCATTACCTGATTTAATATATTGGTCTGCCACACTCATTGAGAAAATAAAGCCAGAACATGCCGCAGCAACATCAAATGCAGGGATGGGTGCTTCAATACCTAGAAATTCTTGTAGCTGACAAGCAGCAGCAGGAAATGCATTTTCACCGCTAGTCGTGCCAAACACGATCATATCGATATCATTTGCTGTAATGCCAGCCATTTCGAGGGCTTTTTTCGAGGCTTCGTGAGCCATAGTGACCACTGATTCAGTCGTATCAGAAATACGGCGCTCGCTAATACCCGTGCGCGCAGTGATCCATTCGTCAGTTGTATCGACCATTTTTTCAAGATCGGCATTACTACGTACTTGTGTCGGCAGATAGCTACCGGTACCTAAAATTTTTGAATACATGATGAAAGCTCTTTTGAAGACAGTTGGAAGCTAGCAGATTTTTTCTAATAATATAGATTCTAAGCTGTCTTGAATTCTGTCAGGAACTTGCTGTTCAACTTCGGTAATTGCTTGTTTAATCGCATTTAAAAAGGCTTGTTGATCAGCGTTGCCGTGACTCTTGATTACTATACCGCGCAATCCTAGCAGACTTGCACCGTTGTACTGGTCGGGTTTCACCTTACAAAGTACATTTTTAAGAAAAGGTGTGGAGATAAACGACAAAAAGCGCATCAGTGGGCTAGATTTGGCTGCTTGCTTGAGATGTTCAAACAATAAGTTAGCAACACCTTCTGTTGTTTTTAAACTGATATTTCCAACGAAACCATCGCATACAATAACGTCGGTATTCCCTTCAAAGATTTGATGCCCTTCAATATAACCCACATAGTTTAATTGACAGGTTTCTTTCAACAACTCAGCGGTTTGTTTAACAACATCATTGCCTTTAATGGCTTCTTCACCAACATTGAGTAGCGAGATACGCGGCTTGTGAATATCATTTACTTTCTGTGCAACCACAGATCCCATGACTGCAAATTGCAACAAGGTATCTGAATCACAACTAACGTTCGCGCCTAAGTCCAACATATAAACAGGTTTGTTTTGTAATGTTGGTAAGGTTGAAATCAGTGC
This sequence comes from uncultured Gammaproteobacteria bacterium, assembly GCA_913060565.1. Lineage (GTDB taxonomy): Bacteria > Pseudomonadota > Gammaproteobacteria > Enterobacterales > Psychrobiaceae > Psychrobium. The sequence goes on from CAJXRU010000024.1 coordinate 32,732, forward strand.
GGGTCTATCAATGCCCGGTAACGTCTTAAGCACCAATTTCGCCATTGCCATTAATACACCGGTGTTACCAGCGCTCACACAAGCTCCCGCTTTACCCTGTTGAACCATATCAATAGCTTTACGCATCGACGATTCACGACGATTTCGAATAGCAGTCAAAGGACGGTCATTCATGGTCACAATTTGCGAGCAATGTTCGATGTGTAAACGATTTAAATGAGGAAATTGCGCAGGAATATACTGCTTGATAGCGTTTTCGTCGCCGAAAATTGAAATAGATAGGAAAGGAAAACGTTCCAGTGCCTGCAGAGATGCAGGCACTGTCACTTGGGGACCGAAATCGCCCCCCATGGCATCTAACGCGAGGGTTAGATTACTCAAAATAATCGCCTATTATAGCTCGATTACTTTTTTGCCACGGTAGTAACCGTCAGCAGTGATGTGATGACGACGGTGAGTTTCACCAGTTGTCTCATCAACACTTAATTGAACGCCAGTTAATGCATCATGTGAACGACGCATGCCACGTCTTGAACGTGATTTCTTACTTTTTTGAACAGCCATGTTGGTCTCCTAAAAAAACCTTATTTCTTTAAATTTTGTAACACCGCGAACGGGTTGGGACGTTCTGCTTCACTTTCGTCAATATTGCCTAATGTAAAATCTTGTTCTTTCGAACAGTCTTCCACATCATGCATTGGAAAAAATGGAATTGAAACGATAAATTCATCTTCGATGAGTTCAACGATTGCAATATATCCATTTTCATCCATGTCGACAGCTTCATAGGCGTCGGGTATGTCATCCTCAGTTGACTTTGCAGTCAAAGGTGAATAACAGAATTCAACAGAGATTTTCTGTTTAAATTCATTCATACAACGCTGACAATTCAAGGAAACTTCGCCTTGCGCATGACCATTAATGATCACAGTGCCCAGTTCGTCAGTATCACAAGAAAACTGTACCTGTATATCGCTACAGAATCCGGCGGACGCATCCAACAATCTTGGCAAATCTGAACTCTCTATTCCACCGGAATAGGTTGATTTCATCTTAGCCGATCTGATTGGATCGAGCGTCATAGGTATCTTTACTAGTTGCATGGTCGCGCATCTTATAGATCCAACAGCCACTAGTCAAAGGAAAATCCCCAAAACTACTGGTTTTTTTTCATGGCATGATAGACTTAACGCATATTAAGCCTAAAACCATTAAAAACGGTTATAAAATCAACGACTATACTCTTATGAACAAGACCTTGAACCGACCGCTGATTCTAGCATCAACTTCACCATTTCGTCAGCAAATACTCCAAAAATTAATGCTATCTTTTGACTGCGCCAAACCGAATGTCGATGAATCACCATTACCAAATGAGACAGCACCCGCGCTAGTACAGCGTTTGGCGCTTGCCAAGGCCAAAGCTTGCGAGGATCAATTTAATGATCATTTGATCGTCGGTGGTGATCAAGTCGCTGTTATAAATGATGAAATAGTAGGCAAACCACATAATTTCGACAATGCATTTGCTCAACTGCGCCGAGCTAGCGGTCAAGTTATCACGTTTTATACTGGGCTGTGCTTATATAATAGTGGCACTAAGCAGCACCAAGTGGTGGTGGAGCCTTTTCATGTGCATTTTAGAGAACTGTCTGATGCCATGATCACGGGTTATATAAATACTGAAGAACCTTACAATTGTGCAGGCAGTTTCAAAAGTGAAGGATTAGGTATTGCACTATTTGAACGTCTTGAAGGCAAGGATCCAAATACCCTCATTGGTCTGCCATTGATTACTTTGTTAGATATGCTCAATAACGAAGGCATTAATGCGCTAGAACAACTCAATCAATAGATTTTGCTCTACACTTTAGCTTTATACCCGTTACCAATGAAAGTGCATGATTTCAGCAAGATGAGAAGCGTGCCAAATACTAGGCATAAGATGTGTTGTTAAGTCATTCTTAACCAATATCTTGTAACGACGTAGTTGGTCGCTTATCGCCTTGTCCGTAGGAAGCTCGGGTAGAAAACGACTACTGCGTTATGATTCATAATCAGGGAATGACCATTAATTACAAATCATGCCTTGTATTCGAATTCTACCCGGGCTCTGAAACAAGCATCTTCAATGGTAACGGGTATACAATAAATGGATGTTACTCATGCTACAAATCTCCACGACTCACTATAAACACCCTGAATCTAAATTATTTGAAAATAATCATCAATTTAAAGCATTCCCTGCACAAGCTGATAGCACAATAGATTTTAACTCTGCACAATTCTTTGCGCTGGGTTTACTAAACGTAGAAACATTAATCGACAATTGTACAGACGAAATTCTCCTCGCCTACCCACCATCGGAATGGCTTGCAGAATCAGAATACGTTGCATATAAAAACATAAACGGTAAATGGCAACTCGACGAAGCGAATAATGAAGATTGGACCTTTGAGTTTGAAGAAGAGCAAGCGCGCTTTGATGCTCTAAAATCTTTTCACGTACAACACGGTTTCCTGCAATATCATCCAGATAAAGCACCGGGAGATTCATCAAAATCATCATTAGTGATGGTTGGCGGCCAACCAATGCTTGGTTGCAACTGGGATGCTTATATCTGGGAAGATGAAAAACAATTAGACACGCTGATGGACGCGATGGACGAAGATGTCGACAACGAACAAGCGCAAGAACTATTAAAACGTAGCATTGTCATGAATATCGATGGCGATATTTATCATTACGTTGCGCAGATTAGTTGCATGAATTACGTCGAAAGCAGTGCTGACTTATTTTATTTCTACAATCCACAAAAGAAACGGATTGTGATGGGTGTAGATTTTTCATAAAAATCACCAATAAAAAGGCGACATCACTGTCGCCTTTTTATTGTAATGATTCATTGGCTAGCTTTATATATAGCTCAGTAACTCATTCGCTTCGTCAACAACAGCCAAAGGCTTAGCTGTCAACAAGCGCGCTTTATCATGCGCACCATAACTCACACCAACAGATCGAACACCTGCATTATTAGCCATGGTTAAATCTAGTACTGAATCTCCAACCATTACGATTTGAGACTTATCAACACCTTGTCGGTTAACAATTTCATCAATCATTTGTGGATGTGGCTTAGATTCAGCTTCATCTGCGGTCATGGTGTCACAAAAGAAATGCCCTAATCCTGTTTGCTCAATTAAACGATCTAATCCAACACGAGATTTACCTGTCGCCACGGCAATCTTGATATTGCGTTCTCTTAACGATTCAAACACATCAACGATACCGTTAAATAAGGGGCTTGGATTTTTATCGAGCGCTAAATAGGCTTCTTTATAAAATTGCGCCATGTCATCAACTTGCCGTTGAGTCAATTCGCCAAAAAGTTGTTTTAACGCCGGTGCCAAACTCAAACCAATGATATCTTTAACCGCTTGTTCAGACGGCACATTTAGCCCTTCTCGCTCGGCAGCACATTGCATAGAATCAACAATCTTCATTACTGAATCCATCACGGTGCCGTCCCAGTCAAAAATAACCAGCTTCAATTCTTTATTAATTGCCATCAATTATGTCTTTCTTAACGCAGTGACAGTATTCTTAAGGGCATCATCAAATGGTGCTTCAAAAAACATCGTTTTTTCTTCATTAGGATGGAAAAAACGTACACTTGCCGAATGCAAGAATAAACGATTTAAGCCATGAGCTTTCATTGTCTTATCAAACGCCTTATCACCGTATTTGTCATCACCTGCAATTGGGTGGCCCGCATGTAGCGTATGAACGCGAATTTGATGCGTACGTCCAGTCACCGGGCTTGCTTGAACCAATGTACAATCTTCAAAACGTTGAACAATTTTGAACTTGGTATAGCTGTCTTTACCTTCTGGGTTTACACGAACAATACGCTCACCAGATGCAACCGTATTCTTAAGAAGCGGCGCATTAACCGCTTTATCTTCCTTACTCCACTGCCCTTTGACTAAGGCAAGGTAGTTTTTCTCGACGGTCTTCTCACGCAATTGCTCATGTAAAGCACGCAATGTACTACGACGCTTAGCAATTAAAATACAACCTGAGGTATCGCGATCAAGACGATGAACAAGCTCTAATGATTTTGCATCTGGGCGCAATGCTCGTAAGCCTTCAATCAAACCAAATTTTAAGCCACTACCACCATGAACAGCGATGCCAGATGGCTTGTTCATCACGATAAGGTATTTGTCTTCAAAGATAATATGGTTTTCAAGCGAGGCTACTTTATCAAGTTTCGCATTGGGTAGCTCTTTCTCTTCATCCATACGAATAGGAGGAATACGCACAATATCACCGTCATTTAGACGATAAACAGGTTTAATACGTTTCTTATTTACACGCACTTCGCCTTTACGCAAAATGCGATAAACGCGGCTTTTAGGTACACCTTTTAAAAAGGTAACTAAGAAATTGTCGATGCGCTGGCCAGCATGATTGTCATCAATAGTGACAAACTGCACTTTTGCCGCGACTTGTTGTGGTTTTTCATTCATGGCGCGCATTGTACATCAATCAATGAATAGACACCGCAACAAAATAGACTTTTAACGGCCTTTATCACCGAATTCGTGATGGCCTTAAAATCCATCGCCACTGAACCTGTTACTTTATTCGAAAGTATTGGTAGCGATTGAACCCAATAAGTGTGATAATCGGGTGTTCTTGTAGGTTTATTTTGATATTTTCTTAATTAATGCATACGAACGCTGAACATATACGCTAATAATAGCGTTAAGAAACAACAAGCTAAAATATTGTTTGCACAAATAACAATCTTGAAAGCACTGTGGCGTGAATACCGACAAGAATACACAAAATAGTTTTTGCGATGACATCAATGACAAATGATGACTCGCCTTTAATAGTAAAACCGTTGCTAAAATAGTCAGCCCGTAGGTTTTTACCGGCAAATAATGAATCGTCGAGATGACGTGTCCATTATCAAATAGACAGAATTTGAGCCAAATGCTCAACATCGTAAATGGCCAATTGCCGTTTACAATGGATAAATAAAAAACGACGCTTAGCCGCTTGCCTGCACTAATGGCAAGCAGGAATTATTTAGCTCATCTAGTAACTACTAGATTTTGAAGATAATAAACTGTAGACAATGTTACTAAAAACGGTAACCACAGTTATTTTATTAGCTAAATCAAGCACGTAAAAATTAGTCTTACGTTTAAAATGCGCCTTAGCCCAATCGCGAGATTGTACATAAAGGCTCCGGACAGCCACAACTTGATTGTTTGGTAACTCACAATGGATGAGCTTCCAAATGAGAAGAATGTTAATTAATGCAACTCAGTCAGAAGAGTTGCGCGTCGCCTTAGTCGACGGACAAAATCTGTATGATCTAGATATCGAAAGTCCAGGTCACGAACAAACCAAAGCCAATATCTACAAGGGTAAAATTACTCGCGTAGAACCTAGTCTAGAAGCAGCATTTGTAGATTATGGTGTTGATCGTCATGGTTTCCTACCACTGAAAGAAATCTCTCGCGATTACTTCCCTGAAGGTTATTCTTTTAAAGGGCGTCCAAGCATTAAAGACGTTATCAAAGAAGGCCAAGAAGTTATTGTACAAATTGATAAAGAAGAGCGTGGCAACAAAGGTGCTGCACTAACGACTTTCATCAGTTTAGCCGGTGGTTATTTGGTATTAATGCCAAACAACCCACGTGCAGGCGGTATTTCTCGTCGCATCGAAGGCGAAGAACGTACACAACTTAAAACAGCATTATCTGCGCTGACTATGCCAAAAGGCATGGGTGTTATCGTACGTACTGCGGGTGTTGGTAAAGCATCAGAAGAATTACAATACGATTTAGATATCCTAGAAAATCACTGGCGTTCAATTAAAGGTGCTGCTGACTCTCGTCCTGCTCCGTTTTTAATTCACCAAGAAAGTAACGTTATTGTTCGTGCAATGCGTGATTACTTGCGTCGTGATATCGGTGAAATCTTAATCGACCACCCTCGCGTCTACGAAAGTGCACGTGAGCATATCAGCGTTGTACGCCCTGATTACTTAAACCGTATCAAACATTACACGGGTGAAGTGCCGTTATTTACTCACTACCAAATTGAAACGCAAATTGAATCTGCGTTCCAACGTGAAGTGCGTTTACCATCTGGCGGTTCAATCGTCATTGACCCAACAGAAGCATTAACGTCAATCGATATTAACTCAGCACGTGCTACCAAAGGCGGCGATATCGAAGAAACAGCCTTTAATACTAATCTAGAAGCATCTGTAGAAATTGCTCGTCAATTACGTTTACGTGACTTAGGTGGTTTAGTCGTTATCGATTACATCGATATGAACTCAACAAAACATCAACGTGATGTTGAAAACAAATTACGTGACGCACTAAAAGTTGATCGCGCCAAAATCCAAGTGGGCCGTATTTCTCGCTTTGGTTTAATGGAAATGTCTCGCCAACGTATTCGCCCAAGTCTAGGCGAATCAAGTGCACACGTCTGTCCTCGTTGTACAGGCCAAGGCACTATTCGTGGCACCGAGTCTCTAGCACTTTCAATCTTGCGTTTAATGGAAGAAGAAGCCATTAAAGACTCAACGTCACAAATTGAAGCGCAAGTACCTGTAAACGTTGCTGCTTACCTGCTTAATGAAAAACGTAAAGCAATTCGCGTCATCGAAACTCGTCACAATGTTGATGTCGTTATCGTACCAAACGTTAATCTTGAAACGCCGCATTACGAAGTGATTCGTCATCGCAATGACGACACAGTAACCGCTGCAACTTACGATCTAGTGAAGGATGGTGATAACGAAGAGCAATACGAGTCTCGTTTATTAAAATCAAGCATTAGCAAGAATGAACCTGTACTTAAAGGTATCTCAGCGCCTGCGAACGTAACTGCTCCAGAGCCAAAAGCACCTGAAGTAAAAGAAACGCCAGCACCGCAAAAGCCAAGCCCGAAAGCAAGTGTTAAAAAAGAAGAAGAAAAACCGTCTTTATTCTCGCGTATTCTTAAGACGATTAAAGGGTTATTCATTGCTGAAGAAGAAGTTCAGAAAGTTGAAGAAAAACCACAGCGTCCACGCAATCGCAACCGTAATCGCAACCGTAACCGCAACCGTAATTCGAATCAAAACAAGCACAGTAATGATGAGAATGACAACCGCAATAAGCGCGATGACAATCGTAATAAACGCGATGAGAACCGTAGCGAAAATGGCGACAATAAAGAGCGTAACGACAACCGTCGTAACAAACAGCGTAAACCACGTAACAACAACGCTAAGACGCAAGAGAACAACACAAATACTGATGCACCAGCTGCTGAAGAAAAAGTTGCTCAACGTCGTCAACGTCGTAACAACATGCGCAAGAAAGTTCGTACTGGTGCCGCTGTAGAGCAGCAAGAAGAAACAGTAACAAACGAAACGACTCCTGAAACACAAGCGCCTAAGACTCGAGCTCCAAAAGCTGAAAAGCCAGTGAAGGAAGAGTCACAACAAGCGCCAGTCGTTGAAGAAGCACAATCTGTTGCACCAGCACAAGAGACTAAGGCTCAAGAAGAAGAGACAGGCGAACGTCGTCGTAACCGTCGTTCACCACGTCACCTTCGTTCTTCTGGTCAACGTCGCAACCGTCAAGAACGTACGTCAGACGATGCCGTTGAAGCTCGCTACCCAATCAAAACTAACGAAGAGCTAGCTCAAGAGTTAGAACAAGAGAAGGCACAGTCAGAGCAACCAGCCATCGTTGTAGAAGCAAGTGTTGAGACTGTCTCTTATACACATCTGACGC